>CAZTUO010000009.1:0-20974 GCA_964616355.1 uncultured Nitrospira sp. | reverse complement strand
TGCCGGCTGCTCTTCGCTTGCGCATTGCCGCTACTCCCGCTTCAGTTCACGTCGCCCCGCGACCCGCAAACAGCTGACGCGGCCCTCGGGCGGTCCTACACTCATGCCGCCTCAGGTTTGAATCCGCACCTGTGCTCCCGTTCCGGACTTCCCCCGCCGCCGCGCCGGCTATTCGCACGCGGACGGTCCCGGGTGCGTCGCGAGCCAGGTACTCCTGGAAGAGATGGATGGGGGCGGTGCCTGCCAGCCGTCGCCCCGAACCAGGAATTTCCGTTCTAGTTCGGTTGCCTTGCTCCTGTCCGTTTCGATGCGCCCGGTCGGGGCTCGCGGTCACATCCCCTGAAGAATGAAGGGGGCCCACAGGGCCGGATTGGCGAAGCCCTCCTTCGCCGTCAGCTCCCGGATCGTCGTCAACTGCGCCTGCCGCAAAGCCTCCGCCGGCGACATCGCCCGCAGATTCTCGTAGAACGCCCGCATCTGGCTGGCCGTCACCGCGTCGCTCACCGGCCACAGGCTCATCACCACGCGCCGCGCGCCCGCCAAGGCAAACGCCCGCCGCAGCCCGAAGACCCCCTCCCCGTTCTTGACGTCGCCCACGCCCGTCTCGCACGCCGAGAGCACCACCAGCTCCGTCTCGGACAGATCCATCCCGGTGATCTCCAAGGCCGTCAGAATCCCGTCGTCCTCCTCGGTCCCGGCCTCCGCCTGATTGGCGCCGGCGAACGCCAGGCCGGATCGCACCAGCGGGTTTTCGATCCTCTTGCTCCCCGCTGGCCGAGCGGCATCTCCGAGCTTCAGCGGGCTCGCCCCGCGCTGATCCGTCCCGAGGGCCGAGGGCTGATCGGCCAGAAAGAAGCCGTGGGTGGCCAGGTGGAGGATCCGGGGGCTGCGCGCCGCCTTCACTGCCCGCTCCGTGGCCTGCTGCTTCACCAGCACTCGCTTCTGGTCGGGCTGGCCGGTCACCAATCCGGGAATCTCAACCGCCTCCTGGACCGTGCCGGGCAGCGGGGCGAATTGAAGCGCCAGGTCCGCCGACCGCACAGCCGGGCCGGCCTCCCCGGACGAGGGTGCGGTCGCATCGAACGCGGGATCGGCGACGAGTAGCAGGGCGACCTCGGGCTGCGCGGCAGGCCCGCCCGGGTGCAACAGGTCCCGCCCGCTCGTCAGGTAGGTCAACCGGTAGCGCTCGACCAGGGGCCGGCCCTTGGGGTCCATCAGGGCCGCGAAGGGCACCAGGTTCAACTGGCCGTCCGGGCTGAGGATGACGTGCTCGGCCGTGCCGAGGGCCGGGAGCAGCGGCGCCCAGAGCCGTTGGTGAAGCGCCGCCAGCGACTTGTGGCTTCGCCGGCCTCCTGCGATCCCCGCGCGGAGGTCGCCCTGGACGCGCCGCGCGAGCTCCTCCAGCCCGGCCGCATCGCCCAGGTCCACCAGGGTGACTTCGCCACTCTGCGTTAGGAGAAAAGCCAGGTAGCGCTCGGTGGGGCTCCACGTTCCTTTGGCAAAATCGAAATCCGCGATCTTTACGAACTCGACCAACAGGGCACCCCGGGGTAGCGCCTTCGCCGCGGCTTCGACGGTGATCGAGCGCTCTTTGACCTCCCCGGCGACCAGCGCGCTTTCCTTGGCCAGTCGTTGTTCCACCTCCTCAATATCCCGCTGCAGCGTCTCGATGCGCTCCCGATACGCTTCCGAGCTCATCGGCTCCGGCTTGTTGAGCAGCAACCGGGCCTGTTCCCCGCGAAGCGCGGCGAGATGCTCCCACTCCTTCCGCGCCGCTCCCGACAAGCGACCTTGCAGTGCCTCGCGAGCCCCGGCCTGTGCGTCAAAGACGATTCCCTTGCGACGTAGGACCAGTTCCAATGCGTACCGCACAACGTCACGCTCGTGTTTGACGTATTGGTGGATGAGAGACAGGCAGCTCTTGTAATCGCTATCGATCGTGTGAATGTATTTCAGCTTCTGCTCTTCCGTGGCGATTGCAAACATGTTCCTGATTTGGTTTTCTTGCAAGGACAATCCATGCTTGCAGAAGCCGAGCGCCGCCGAATACCGCTGGTGAGCCGCATGGGTGACGGCTAAGCCAATGAGGGTCTTCCCTACCGCAGGATGCCCCTGGCCCAAGGCCTTCTCTTGGATGCTCAGGGCTCGCTGCAGCAAAGACACGGCACCCCCATAGTCCTTCTTCTCGACAGCAGGCCCAGCAAGGTTCGCAAGGACAGCGGCCACCTGCCAATGATCAGGGCCGACCGCCTTTTCAAAAATCGTGAGCGCACGCCGGTACAAAGGAACTGCCTGAGCCGAGCGACCCGTTTTCATGTAAAAGCCGGCAAGGTTGTTGAGGGCCAGGGCTACCTGAACATGATCCGTGCCGAACGCTTGTTCGGCACCGGCGAGCACACGGCGATGCAACGGCTCCGCTCTCGAGTACTCCTCCGTCTCGTCGTAGAGCATCGCCAAATTGCCGAGCAACTTAGCGACATCGGGATGTTGGGAGCCCAATGCCCTTTCACTGATGTCCACGGCTCGTTTGAGCAGCGCTTCCGCCTTCACGAAATCGCCCATGTGGATGTAAAGCGTCGCCAGGTTGTTGAGGCTTGTCGCAACCAAGGGATGCGCTGGGCCTAAAACGTTTTCCCGGATCGCCAACGCGCGCTGGTGCAAGGGCTCCGCCTTGGCGTAGTCACCCATGTTCGACCGAAACACCGCAACGTTATCGAGCGCGGTCGCCACGTCCACGTGGTTGGGTCCGAACGCGTCCTCCTGGGCTCGGAGAGCTCGTTGGAACAGCGCCCCTGCCTCGGCATAGCGTCCCACGGCAAAATAGAGTTGCCCCAAGCTATCAAGCGTCTGCGCCGTCTCGACGCCGGTCTTGTCTTGAATGCTCAGGGCTCGCCGGAGCAACGGTTCTGCCCTCGGGTACTCACCCATCTCTCGATACACGTTCGCCAGGTTGGTCAGCGTTACGGCGACGTCAGCATGATCCGGCCCCAGGGACGTTTCCTGGATGGCCAGCACCCGTTGGTAGAGCGGCTCGGCCTGCTCAAACTTCCCCGTGTCTAGATAGAGGCGTGCCAAGTAGCCTAAGGCAATGCCGAGAGCTGGATCGTCAGGCCCCAGCGCCTTCTCCTTGATCGCCAGCGCTCGCTGAAACTGGGACTCCGCTTGCGCATACTCTCCTCTCTCGCTGTGGATAAGCGCCAGGGCTGTGAGGCTGCTCTCCACTTGGGGGTGGTCGGGACCGAGCGCTTTCTCCGCAATCGCCAGCGACCGCCGATACCAGGGCTCCGCCTTTGCAGCGAGTTTCATCTCGAGGTGATACATGGATGCCAGCATATAGGCGATCGCGCCCACGCCGGCATGCTCAGAGCCCAGCTCCCGCTCCCAGATAGCGAATGCCCGCAAATACAGGGGCTCGGCCTTTGCGTACTCGCCCATCGCCTGATACAGCTTGGCAAGGTTCAGAAGCGACACCGATGTCTCCCGGTGCTCCCGGCCGAACCCTTGTTCGGCACGCTCCAGGGCTTTTCGCGCGAGAGGCAGCGCTTCAACGTATCGTTGCGCCTCGTACAGCTCCTTAACCTGGGTGTCCAGGCGTTGCGCCTCCCGCCGGGCATCCGCCGCCAGGCCGGCGGCTTGTCGGGCTTCTTGCTGGATGAGCTGCGCCAGGTGGTCCTTCGCCGCAATCGTTTCGGGGTGATCCGGACCCAACACCTTTGCCCGAATCGCCAGGACCCGCTCATACAAGCGCATCGCTTGCTCGTCCTTTCCGAGGCTCTTCTGCACAGCGGCCAGGCCGTTGAGCGACTCGGCCAGATCAAGGTCCTCAGGGTTCAGCACGCGCTCCCAAATGGCAATCGCGCGTCGGAACAACGGTTCCGCTTCGGCGTACGCTTTCTTGAAGAAATACAGTACCGCCAGGTTGTTGAGAGTGCTGGCCACCTCGGGATGGTCAGGCCCAAACGCTTTTTCCCGGATCGTCAGTGCTCGTCTGAAGAGCGATTCTGCTTTTGTATACTCGCTGGTCCTGGCGTACAGCAAAGCCAAGTCGCTCAAAGTCTGGGCGACGGTCGGGTCCTCAGCACCGAACGCCGTTTCCCGGACCGCCAACGCCTCGCGGTACAACGGCTCGGCTTTCGCAAACTCCCTCAAACCTGCATAGACTTCGGCCACCAGATAGGCCGCCTCGCCCACATCCGGATGGTCCGGTTGTCGGGCTTTCCGTGACAGCTCCAACGCCTTCAGAGCCGGAGGGAGCGCGTCGGCGTATTGCCTGGCCCGAACCAGACTCCTGACTTGCTGAATGAGGCCGTGCGCCTCCTTTAATGCGTCGGGAGCTTCGGCAAAGACCGGGATCGGCAACAATAGGAAGACCAGCACGAACCAACGCGAGCTGCGCGACGTGGCGTCGTCCATGTCAAGTCCGCTTCCTACTGCGATGCCAGATCGCCGCCGCGCGGACGAGAATCGGCGTCCTGTTCGCCATGACCAGGGGAGCCCAGGACTCGTCTGTAAGTTGATCATGGCACAGGGCGCCCCGCCCCGGCACTAGACACAGGTGGACGGCCCGAACGGGCCCTGTTGCGCATCCGCGCAGGCCCGGCTCCTGAGGTTGTACCGGCTTAACGCACCGCATGGGCTTCCCCGGTGCCTTCCCTGCCGCACCGGACGCAATGAATGCGGCCAGGGGCGGACTCGGCCGGCTCGGCGAGGATCCGGACCGGTCGGCCCTCATAGCCCGCGGGCACGGCCCGATAGGTGGGCGACGCCGTGCCCCAGCTACAGTGGGAGCCGTCATACGGCTCGAAGGCGAACAGGAGCGGCGGGTGAAAGCGAACGCGGCGGGGGCTCGGCGACGCGGTCGCCCCCCAGCCAGGGACAGGCAAGGAAGCCGTCGAGCGCATCCAGGGTCCCGTGGTTCGCCTGGCGGCACCGCCCGCACGCGCCCCGGTCGCCCACAGTCTCCACGCAGGGAAGGCCGAGAAGTTCGCGAGGCCCGCCTGGTGCGCCCGCCAGCTCCCGGATTGGCTCCGCCAGCCTCGTGAACTTCCTGCCGCAACCCGCGCACCGTGTCATATCCAACGCCCGCATGACCCGACGTTCGGCGCGGCGAGCCCGGAGCCGTCCATGTACGCGGATGATCACTCCTCGCAAGAGCCACGCGGCGCCGGTCCCAAGACCCAACATGGTCGGAAGGAGCAGGTCCATCGGACTCCATCTTACGCGGCGTGCCAGTACTGCCCGCTCGCGGCGCGCTATCCCGATTGCAGGGCCTTGAACCGACAGTCCCAACATAAGGTCTCGTCAAACAACTCGGGCGGAGCGTATCCGCCTAAGGCGAGCCCCATCGCGAGGCCGCTATCTTGCCCTGAATCGCTGGATAGCGTCAGCTCCCGCCCGCACGCTCGGCATAAGGGGAGCTTGGCCCGCGCGAGCGTCCTCGTTTCGGCATCACAGTCCCAATGACACTCTGCCAGGAGGCTCTTCGGCGCCGTCTCCCACTTGATCAGGGCCTGCACGCTTTTCTGTCGACACAGCGTGCAGGGGGTCCGCTCATAGACCCACAGCAGGCAGGCGGTGAGCTCGGCCCCGCCCCTTTCACCGGCCACTCGTAACAGGTCGCTGCCCAGCGAATGGGCCTCCTCCTCGTTTTGCGGCACATCCAGAACGGACTCCAGAAGCCGACCATCCTCGTGCTGATAGTCCCGTTCGAGCAGGGCGACCGCGCCGAGCACGGCGGCAGACCGTTGCTCACCCAGCAGAGCCCGCGCGAATCGTCCCACTTCAGGGGTCCCGCCCTGTCCGAGCCCGAGGAGCGCCAGCCGTTGGACGGCCTCATCGGCAGATCGCGCCAACTCGAAGACCCGCGACGGAAGGGAGGGAAACCCCCGCTCCGTGAACAGGCCGAGGTACCGCACGAGCTGTCGGGGCCGGGTTTCCACCAGAAGCTGGCCGAACAGCCTTTCAGCCTCTGGAAAGTCCATCGTTCGGCCGAACCAGGCGAGGCGATGGACGGGGTTCGCGTCCGAGGGATCATCAATCGCACGCGTCACCTCGTCCAAGGTCGGGGGAGATGGGAGCCGGGGGGCTCCGTAGTTCCCGATTCCTCGGCGCGGCCCGCCTCCAGAAAGGCCGCGATCCGGGGGTCAACGGCCGCTTCGGCGCGCAGCGCCGACCACACCTCGTCTTGTCCGAGCCGCTCACAGGACTCCGAAAGCCACCAGGAGTCGGAGTCCCACGCTCCAGGGTCCTCTCGGTATTGGGTTCCGATGACAGCCGCTGCGTGGAGCAGTCCCGGTATCCCGTCCAGCTCGACGACTTCGTCCAGCCCGACCCTCCGGCGCTCGTACCGGCGTCCGACGAACCGGTACAGGACGTCGCGGGCGGCCCGGTCCCCGCGCTGCGCGAACCGCAGCGCCAGCTTGAGCCCCTGCTCGACGTCCCCGAGGCTGGTCAGGGTCGGCAGGGTGTCCAGCAAACGGTCGCGGTACCAGGCCGCGTCGGGGACATGCTCCAGCAGGAGCATCAGCCAGTCGGCTCGACTCTCTTCTAACTGCGGATCATAGGAGAGCTCGTGCAGGCAGGCGTCCAACAGCGTGTCCTGCAGGCCCGACGCGCCGTACGCCTTGAGGTGCAAGACGGCGCGGCCCAGCCCCTTCCGCAGGGCGTCCGCGAACTCCTGGAGGGTCAACGGCGTCACGACCTACACCTCCTCCGGTGGAGCAGCCTCGCGCTCGGCCTGCTTGGCTGTCTCCTGTTGCTGATAGGCCCTCCACTCTCGCCTAGCCCTCCAACTCCAGAACAACGGCAAGAGCGCGAGGAATGCGCCACCCAGCACAAGCAGCCACCCTAGGAACGAGCCTTCATCGTCCAGCAGCCTGCGCAATCCGCCGAGGAAAAGCACCGCTCCGCCCCCGATACACATCGGCCGCTCAAGAAGCATGAGAATCCCCTTCCCTCAATGCGCTCGGCGTCACCAGCAGGGCGTCGGCCTCTCTCGCGGTGAGGGCCCCAGAAACCACAAGCGCCGCTTTGGCTTCACGGCAAGATGAAACCCAGCCGCTTCACCGGCGATGTCCCTTGCGCCTAGAACGCCGCGCCCCGGGGGGAGCGGAGGCCCGCTCTGCCCGGCTCGCTACGCGTACCGGGAGGGCCGGGGTCGCGGCGGTCAGTTGGGCGATGATCGTCGCATGCCTCACGAAGCCGACGAACTCCGAGGCCGGTGCTTCGCGCAGCCGCCCGACCGGCAATCCGTGGTGCTCGAGCCAGACGCGCACCCAGTCCAGCAATTCCTCCTTGGAGAAGTCCTCCTGGCGGACCACCATCTCGCCTCCGTCGATCCAATAATCGGCCTCGCCCAGTTTACGGAGCGCGGTTTTCTGAAAGCTGGCGCGGTCCGTTCCGTGCGCCGGATTGTTCACGTTGCCCAACGCATCCACCGTGAGCCACAGTCCCGGTCCGGAATACTTCGGGGAGTCAGGTAGCAAGTACACGCCTTCCCAGACTTGGCGGGGACGATCCCTCACGTGGGGGAAACAATATTTCCAGTTCTGGACCACCCGGCCTCCCATGAGCAACGACAGCCTCCTCACGTCGCGGGGCGCGCCGCCTTTTGTCCGAGCTTGTTGATGGTAGCGAGCGTATCCACCCTCACGCGGGGTTGTCCGGGGTCACGCCGAGCTTGTGCATCAAGAGCAACCTGTCGGCGGCGGCGTTCCAGGGGACACCGATCAATTTGAACGTCACCTTGGCGATGCCCGCCAGCAGGTAGTAGCTGAACACGCTGTGCTGCAGCTCCGCGGTCTCCATCGCCTCCTGGTCTGGGCCCCCGGCGGTGATGAGCTGCCGGCCCCGCTCGCGGGTGATCAGCCTGAGGTAGTTCTCACTCATCTTGGTCGCGCCGCGGAAGGGCACGCCCGCGATCCCGCCGTAGCAGGGTCCACCAGGAACAGGACGTGCTTCGAAGGCAGCGCGTCGGCAATCTCCTTGATGAGTCCCATGCTGACGGCCGTCTCGGTCAGGGCGTCGGGCTCGCCGTCCACCGGGATAAGAAAGCCCATCTCCTTCCCGCCCCGCGCCTTGCGCTCGTCGCCGTGGCCCGCAAAGAAGATCACGATCCGGTCGTCCGGCCCGGCCTTGGCGACCAGCTCGTCGCCGAGGGCACGCAGCAGCCTCCGCCGGGTCGCGTCGCGATCGTAGAGAGTCGTCACCTCGAACCCCTGCTGCTGAAGCAGCGCCGCCACGGCTTTGGCGTCGGCGACCGCGTAGCGGAGGCGGGGAAACTTCTCGTAGGAGTCAATGCCCACCACGACCGCATAGGATTTCCCGCTGACCGACTCCACGTATTCCGCCGCCGACTTGCCGTCCACGCGGACCGCGCCGCGCAGGTCGGCCTCGCCCGCCTGCGCCGGTAGGAGGCCCAGCAGGACGCCAGCCACGAACGCCGCGGCCGGTCCGAGCAACAACGTGGCCGCGGCAGTCGGCTCCAACGCCGACAGGACCGCCCCTCCGCGCAGCAGCATGCGCTTCTGGCTCTTCATCGGAGGTCCTCCTCTGGCCGCGACCGCGCGTCGCCGTGATACGTGAACACTTCCTCGTGACTCCACACCACCAGGCCGGGGCCGCGGTCGGGCACGATCAGGGCGTCATCGCTGGACGGATAGCAGAAGCTGTCTCAGTACGCGACGAAGACCGACCACGGCACGGACAGCCCCGTCGTGTCGTCCCAGAGGACGACGACCCGCTCCTCATCGAAGATCGGCAACCGCCGGAGCCAAGCCCGAACCTCGTCGGCCCTCGCGGACGCGCAACGAGCGGCTTCGGGAATTCGCGAGAACAAGCGGGAAGCCGATATGATATGAAGAGGGCGCGAACCGTGTCGGGTGAGAGGGGCGACAGGGTCTGGAGGACCTCCGGCGGGAGCTCGGCGTGCCCGGGCTGGGTCCATTGCCACGCCAACCTGAAGTCCTCGATGCCCATGAGATCCAACGACCTTTCCGCCCTCCTCACTGTTTCCCGGCCGGAGCCGCTCGCTCGGCCTCCTGGATGGCCTGGGTGTAGGCTGCACAGCGCTCCTTCTGCGCCGCCGGGTCGCCTTCGTACTTCTGGAGACAGCGGCGATGCGCCCTCAGCAGCTCGGCCTTTTCTTCCTTGATATCCGCGTCCCCCTTCGTGCTCCGGTACTCCTGGTACCACTGGCACCCGACCACCCCGTGTAGCAGCAGAACGAGCCCCAACAGCAGTTGTGCGCGCATCCGTGTCTCCTTTCTCTGGCGGGTCCGCCCCTGGCCCGCGGGCACGGCTGGAGCCACGTCCGCGAGCGGGATCAGCCGTGGGAGCCTATCCCGGACCGACTGCTTTGCCAATACGCCGAACGGCGTACGTAGGCTACCGCGGTCAGACCGGCACCCGGAGATAGCCGGAGACCCATGGCCGATCGGTTCGCAAGGTACGACAACTGCATCAACCTTCCGCTGGCACACCGGGAAGTCCGCGTGCCAGCTTGTCGCAGCGGCGAATCCCGGGGACCCATTGCTCCAAGAACGCAATGGGTGCCCAGCAGAAACGGTCATGGATACTGCGCGCCAGGGCGGCGGCAAGGTGCTTGCCGTCGTCCTGGACTCACAGAGCTCGCGGTACACACCGATCGCCTCGGAACTAGCCCGGACTCCCTGTTTGCCGTTTGCCTTTTGCGCCCCGGCGGCCTAAGATACGGGCCTCGTTTGACCGTCCGGACGGGAGGCCACCATGTCGGCAAGGCTGTTGGAGGCGGGAGTCGGGGCGTTCGAGGGACGCCTGAGCGCGGCGATGGGCGAGATGGCCCGGACCCGCCTGATCGCGCGCCTGTGGGCCAAAGACCATACCCTCTGGAAGCCGGACCCGACGGAGATCACGAACCGGCTCGGGTGGCTCACCGTCGCCGAGCAGATGCAGGCGCGCGTCGGCCCCCTCCGGGCCTTCGCCAAGAGTGTCCGCGAGGCGGGCTTCCGCGACGTGGTCCTGCTCGGGATGGGCGGGAGCAGCCTCGGCCCCGAGGTCCTGCGCCAAACCTTCGGCTCCGCTCGAGGGTGTCCGCGGCTGACCGTGCTGGACTCGACGGTGCCCGGCGCGGTCCGCCAGGTCACCGAGGCCATCCGGCCGGCCAAGACCCTGTTCATCCTGGCCAGCAAGTCCGGCGGGACGATCGAGGTCAACGCGCTCTTCGCCCATTTCTGGCAGCTCGTCCACCGCGCCCGCGGGAGCACCGGCGGCGCCCAGTTCATCGCCATCACCGATCCCGGCACCAGCCTCACCGCGCTCGCGCAGGAGCGGGGCTTCCGCACGACCTTTACCAACCCTCCGGACATCGGCGGCCGCTACTCCGTCTTGTCCTACTTCGGGCTGGTCCCGGCCGTGCTGGTCGGCATTGACTTGGAGCAGATGCTCGCGCGGGCCCTGGAGATGGCGCGGACCTGCGGTCCCTCGGTCCCTCCGTCCGAGAATCCCGGCGCCCGGCTCGGCGCGATCCTCGGGCTCCTAGGCGCCGCAGGCCGCAACAAGGTGACGCTCGTCGCGTCCCCGAAGGTCAAGGCCTTCGGGCTGTGGGCGGAGCAGTTACTCGCCGAGAGCACGGGCAAGGACGGGATCGGGCTGGTTCCGGTCGCCGACGAGCCGCTCGTCAGTCCGCACCTCTACGGGGACGACCGGCTTTTCGTCTATCTGCGGGTGGCCGGCGACGCGAATGCCGCGCTGGACCGGCAGATGAAGGCGATCGCCAAGGCGGGGCATCCGGTGGTCCAGCTTGGGCTGCGAGACCGCCACGATCTGGCGGCCCAGTTCTTCCTGTGGGAGTTCGCCACCGCCGTGGCGGGCCATTTCCTCGGCATCCACCCCTTCGACCAGCCGAACGTGCAGGAGAGCAAGGAGAACACGAGCCGCATCCTGGCCGCGTTGCAGGAGCGCGGGCGGCCCGCGTCCGCGCGACCGGTCGAGCCGGCCGGTGGCTTTCAGGACCTCCTGGCTCAGGCGGCCCCGGGCCGCTATCTGGCCGTGCTGGCCTACTTGCCTCCGTCGGACAAGACCGACGCGGCGATCAAGCAGCTTCGCAAGGCCGTGCTCTCCGTCTACCGCATTGCCACGACGGCCGGGTACGGCCCGCGATACCTGCACTCGACCGGGCAGTTGCACAAGGGCGGGCCCGCGACGGGGCTGTTTCTCCAGCTCACCGACCCATCAGGCGCCGATGTCCCGATCCCTGGTGCTCCCTATACGTTTCGGACGCTGGCCGGCGCCCAGGCCGACGGCGATCTCCAGTCGCTCCAGCGACGCGGCCGGCCGGTGGCGCGGATCGCCCTCGGCCGCCAGGCCGCCGCGCGGATCCGCGCACTCGCCCAGGAGATCCGGCGCCCGCCGGCCCGGAGGCGGGGAGCCACCCCGCGGTGAGGGCGGCCCGGCGCCGGTGGACTCGGCGACGGGGCGAGAACATGGGCGCAGCGCCGGAAATCCGGGTCCCTGAGGACAGCGCCGAGCTGGCGCGCGAGGCCGCCGACCTGGTCGTCTGGGTCGGCGAGCAGGCGCTGGCGGCCGACGGCCGCTTCCGGGTCGCGCTTTCCGGCGGGCGCACGCCCCGAGACCTCTATGCGACCTTGACGAGCCCGGCCTTCGCCCGGCGGCTCGACTGGTCGCGCGTCGAGTTCTATTTCGGCGACGAGCGCTGCGTTCCGCCGGACCATCCGGACAGCAACTTCGGGCTCGCCGAGACGGCTCTCTTCCGCCCGCTGGGCATCGCGCCGAGCCAGATCTTCCGGATGCGCGGCGAAGCGGAGCCGCCGGAGGCAGGGGCCGCGGAGTACGAGGCGCTGCTGCGCCAGCGATTCGGCGGAGCCGGCGCCTGGCCACGCTTCGACCTCGTGCTGCTGGGGCTCGGCGAGGACGGCCACACCGCCTCGCTCTTTCCCGGCACGCCGGCCGCGGACGAGCGCGCACGCTGGGTCGCCGTCGGGAGGGCGCCAGCCGGCACGCTCCATCGGCTGACGCTCACGCTCCCGGTTCTGAACCAGGCACGGACTGTGCTATTTTTGGCGAGCGGGGTGGCCAAGGCGCCGGTCGTGCGCGCGATCCTGGAAGGTCCAGAGCGAGGGGCGGCCCGCTATCCGGCCGGGCTGGTGCGGCCGGAGCAGGGCCGTCTGATCTGGCTGCTGGATCGGCCCGCCGCCGCCGCGCTGACCATCATCCGACAGCATCTGGACTCTCGTGAGGAATAGATGATCCTCGCAGGCGATATCGGCGGGACGAAGACCGTCCTTGCGCTCTTCGACTGGAAGGACCAGCGGGTCGAGCCGGTCCGGGAGCGGACCTTCTACAGCGCTGACTTCGGCTCGCTGGAAGAGATTGTCGCGGAGTTCCTGAAGCCGCCGGCTCAGGAGGAACCAGACGAACCGGACGAGCCGGGGGAGGCCGACGAGACCGCGGCGGCCGAGCCTCAGGAGATCGAAACGGAAGAGGCGCGGGAGGCGGAGCCAGCGGTCGAAGTGCTTGACGCGGCCTGCTTCGGCGTCGCAGGCCCGGTCATCGAGAACCGGTGCCGGACGACGAACCTCCCCTGGGTCGTGGACGGGGCAGCGCTGGCCGCACGGTTCGCGATCCCGCAGGTGCGGCTGCTCAACGATCTGGAGGCCACGGCGCATGGCGTGCTCGAACTGCGCCCGGAGGAGACCCTCGTGCTCAACGCGGGCTCGCCGCCCGCCTCCAAGAGCGCGATGGCCCTGATCGCCGCCGGCACGGGGCTGGGCGAAGCCATCCTCTTCTGGGACGGCGCCCGTTACCGCCCGATGCCCTCGGAGGGCGGGCATACGGACTTCGCGCCGACCAGCGACATCGAGATCGAGCTGCTCCGCTACCTCCGGACGAGCTATGTGCACGTCAGCTACGAGCGGGTGCTCTCCGGCGCCGGGCAGCACGCGATCTACGAGTTTCTCCGGGACACGAAGAAGAACGAGCCGACCTGGGTGGCCGAGCGGCTGAAGGTCGGCGATCCAGCCGCGACCATCACCGAGATCGGGCTAAAGAAACAGGCCGAGATCTGCGTCCAGGCGTTGGATCTCTTCGTCTCGATCTACGGCGCCGAGGCCGGGAACCTCGCGCTGAAGGCGCTCGCGCTCGACGGCGTCTACGTCGGTGGCGGCATCGCCCCGAAGCTGCTCCCCAAGCTCAAGGAGGGCGGCTTCATGCGGGCCTTTACCGCCAAGGGCCGCTACAAGCGGCTCCTGAGCGCGATCCCGGTCCGCGTGATTCTCAACGAGAAGACCGCGCTGCTGGGCGCCGCCGCGATCGCCGCGCGCGCGGCGCGCGGCGAGCCAGGCCAGGCAAGGAGCGCACCGTGACCGGCACGGCCGACGACCTCGCCCAGCTCAAGCGCCGCGCGGCGGCGGCGGCGGTCTCGCACGTCCAGGATGGCCAGCTCGTGGGTTTGGGCACCGGCTCCACTGCCAAGCACGTCGTCCGCCTGCTCGGGGAGCGCGTCCGGGCCGGGCTGAAGATTCGGGGCGTGGCCACCTCGCGGGCCACGGCGGAGCTGGCCCGCGAGGTCGGCATCCCGTTGGTCGAGACCGAGAACACCTGGACGATCGACGTCGCCATTGACGGCGCGGACCAAGTGGACCCGCAACTCAACCTCATCAAGGGCGGTGGTGGGGCCCTGCTCAAGGAGAAAATCGTCGCGGCGGCCGCAGCCAAGCTGATCATCGTCGTGGACCACACGAAACGCGTCCCCATCCTCGGCCGGCCCATGCCGCTCCCCGTCGAGGTCGTGCCCTTCGGCTGGGGCAGCACCGCCCGGCAGATCGAGCGGACCGGCGGGAAGGCGGTCCTCCGCACACAAGGCGGGCGCGTCTTCACAACCGAGAGCGGGCACTATATCC
Source organism: uncultured Nitrospira sp. (assembly GCA_964616355.1). GTDB lineage: Bacteria > Nitrospirota > Nitrospiria > Nitrospirales > Nitrospiraceae > CAZTUO01. The sequence goes on along the minus strand of CAZTUO010000009.1, from coordinate 7,079 downwards.
TGGACCTCCACCTGGACCGGATCGAGGACCCGACCGGCCTTGAGGTCCTCCTCAACCGGATTCCCGGTGTCGTCGAGACCGGACTGTTTGTGGGCTACACCGACACCCTCATCGTCGGCACGCCCCACGGCGTGGAGGTGCAGCGGCGGGCGGCCGCGGCCGGCCTGCCGGACCAGGCATGAGGGAGCCCGGCACGGACGGGGCGGCCACCCGCCGCGGGTTCCTCGCGCGGCTCGTCGCCTGGCTCGGCGGGAGCCTCGCCCTGGCGGCCGTCGGGCTGGCCGGCAGCGGGGTCTGGTCCGGCAACCGGCGCGCGGAGGCTGGCCGCCCGCTCGCCGACGAGTCGGAGCGCCCGGATCAGCGGAGGCACAGCGTGGACCCGTATCGGCTTCCCCAGCACATCGTTCCGACCCGCTACGACATTCGGCTGGAGCCCGACCTGGCCGCCGCGACGTTCGCCGGCCAGGAGACGATCGCGATCACCGTGCGCCAGCCGACGACCGAGGTCCTGCTCAACGCGGCCGAGCTGGACGTGACCGAGGCCCTCGTCGAGGGCGAGGCCGGCTCGTACCGCGCCCGGGTGGAGCTGGAGGAGGCGACGGAACGTTGCCGGCTGCTCCTCCCCGTGACGCTGCCGCCCGGCGCCTGGCGGCTCCGCCTCTCCTTCACGGGCAAGCTGAACGACAAGCTGCGCGGGTTCTACCGGAGCACCTACAAGGACGAGGCGGGCCGGAGCCAGGTGCTGGCCGCCACCCAGTTCGAGGCCACTGACGCCCGGCGCGCCTTCCCCTGCTGGGACGAGCCTGCCTTCAAGGCGGTCTTCGCCACGACCCTCGTGGTTGACCCCGAGCTGATGGCGGTCTCGAACACACCGATCGCCAGCGAGACGCTGGAGAGGGGGAAGCGCGCTGTCCGCTTCGCCGATACGATCCCGATGGCCACGTACCTGGTCGCCTTCGTCGTCGGGCGGCTCGAGGCGACCGAGCCGGTGCTGGTCGGCAAGACGCCGGTCCGGATCTGGTGCGTCCCGGGCAAGCGGCGGCTGGCCGCGTTCGGCCAGCGGATCGCCGCGTTCTCGCTCCAGTTCTTCGAGGACTACTATGGCCTGCCCTACCCAGCCGCGAAGCTCGACCTCCTTGCGATCCCCGACTTCGCCGCGGGCGCGATGGAGAATCTGGGGGCCATCACCTTCCGCGAGACCGCCCTGCTCGTGGACGAGCAGACCGCCACCCACGCGGAGCTGGAGCGCGTCGCGGACGTCGTCGCCCACGAGAACGCGCACATGTGGTTCGGCGACCTCGTGACCATGGCCTGGTGGAACGGGCTCTGGCTCAACGAGGCCTTCGCGACCTTCATGGAGATGCTCGCGGTGGACGCGTGGAAGCCCGAATGGCGGCGCTGGACCGCCTTCGGGATGGCGCGAGCGGCGGCGTTCGGCGTGGACGGCCTGCACAGCACCCGGCCGATCGAATATCCCGTCCGGGCGCCGAAGGACGCGGACGCCATGTTCGACGTACTCACCTACGAGAAGGGCGCCTCGGTCCTGCGCATGCTCGAGCAGCACCTCGGGCCCGAACGCTTCCGTGCCGGCATCCGCGACTACCTGCGCACACACGCCTACGGCAACGCCGACACCGGCGACCTCTGGACCGCGCTCGCGCGCGCGACCGGCGAGCCCATCCCCGCCATGATGGACGGCTGGATCTTCAAGCCCGGCTACCCGCTGGTCAGCGTGAGCGTCGAGCGGAGTGGCGACAACCGCTGGACGCTCCGGCTGGCGCAGCAGCGCTTCACCTATCTGCCAGCGTCCGCTGCGCCGCCGGACCCGGGTGGCGCCGAGCCAGCCTCCGCGGACGGCCAGCGCTGGCACATCCCGATCCAGCTCCGCCTCGTGACGCAGGGACAGGCAGAAACCCGGCGGCTCCTCTTGACCGATTGGGAGGTGCGTCTGCCCCTGCCGGCGGGCTTCGAGTCGGTGCTCGTCAACGAGGGTGGGCACGGCTTCTATCGCGTCCGGTACGCACCGGAGCTGTGGGAGCGGCTGCTGCCGCTCGTGCCCGACCGGCTCGATGCGATTGACCGCTTCAACCTCATCAGCGACGCCTGGGCAGCGGCCGTGGCCGGACTCCTGCCGGTCCCGGACTATCTGGACATCACCGCACGGTTCCGCGGCGAACGGGATAGGAACGTCTGGGCGCTCTTGCTCGAGTCGTTCGCCGCGCTGAACCGCATCATTGACGAGCGCGACCGCCCGGGGCTCCAAGCACTCGTGCGCGACCGGCTCGGGCCGGCGGTCGCCGAGCTGGGCTGGGCGCCCCGGGCCGGCGAGGACGAGCTGACCCGCCAGCTCCGCGCCGACCTGTTGGGGGCGATCGGGACCCTGGGCAACGACGCAGCGGTGCAGGTGCGGGCCGCCGAGCTGTACGCCGAGCACCGCCGGGCCGGCGCCGGCGGCCCGAGCCCCGTGGACCCGAACGTGCTCCCGGCCCTCGTGGCCATCCTCGCCCACACCGGCGATGCCGCCCGCTACGAGGAGTTCCGCGAGCGGTTCCGCACCGCTGCCACGCCCCAGGAGGAGCGCCGCTACCTCTTCGCCCTGGCCGCGTTCCGCGCACCCGCCCTCGTCGAGCAGACCCTCGCCCGCACGCTCAGCGACGAGATCCGGACGCAGGACGCCCCCTTCCTCATCCACGCGCTGCTCCTGAGCATCCACGGTCGCGGCCTCGCCTGGGAGTTCGTCAAGGCGAACTGGGAGCGGCTGGATGTCCGCTTCCCGAAGAACGGGCTCCGCCGGATGTGCCACGGCGTGGTGGGGCTCTCGACGCCGGATTGGGAGCGAGACGTCCGGCGGTTCTTCGCCGAACGGAAGATTGACCTCGGCGGCAAGACGCTCGCGCAGTACCTCGAGCAGCTTCGGATCGCCGTCGCCCTGCGCGAGCGGGAGCAGTCCCGCCTCGCCGACTTTCTGTCGCGCGCCGCACGGCCGTAGTCCGGATGGCGCGCCGCGCGACGGCCCGCACCGCGCCGACTCACGTGGGGAAGAATGCCCATGGAGCGCAGGCCCAGTTCCGCCGAAGCCCGGCCCCGCCGCGCCGACCAGCCGGAGGTCGCGCAACTCGCCGCGGATCTCGAACGGTTGCCCGAGGATGACGCCCTCGACCGGCTCCAGGCCCAACCCGACGCGATCGTCGCGGCTGTCCTCGGGTCGTTGTCCCACGCCCGGGCGCTCAAGCTCCTGCCGCGGTTGGAGGAGGCCCGCCGCGCGGCCGTCCTGGCTGCCGCCCCGGCGGACCAGCGCGAGCACTGGACCCGAGCCCTTGTCTATCCGGAGGGGAGCGTCGGGCGGCTGATGGATCCACCCGTCGCCATGTTCGCCCCCCACCTCACCGCGCAGGAGGCGGTAGAGCGCCTGCGCGAGCAGGTCAAGCAGGCCTTCATCACGTACGGCTACGTGACCGGGGCGGACGGCCGGCTGGTTGGCGTGCTCGTCATGCGGGACCTGCTGCTGGCCGAGCGTCACCAGCGACTCGCCGAGATCATGCTCCGCGATCCCTTCTGGCTCACCCCCGAGACGGCGGTCACGGACGCGATGCGCCAGGTGTTGCACCACCACTACCCGGTGTATCCGGTCTGCGACGGGCAGGGCCGGCTGGTCGGCCTTGTCCGCGGGTCCGTCCTGTTCCAGGAGCAAGCCATCGAGATCAGCGCGCAACCCGGCCGCATGGTCGGCGTCGAGGAGGAGGAGCGCGTCGCGACGCCGTGGTGGCGGAGCCTGAGATTCCGCCACCCCTGGCTCCAGCTCAACCTACTCACGGCCTTCGTGGCCGCCGCGGTCGTCGGCGCCTTCGAGGAGACGATCAACCAGGTCGTCGCCCTGGCCGTCTTCCTGCCGGTGCTCGCCGGCCAATCCGGGAATACCGGCTGCCAGGCGCTCGCCGTGACGCTGCGCGGGCTCACCCTGGGGGAGCTGCAGGCCGGCCGGGAGCAGCAGCTCGTCTCCAAGGAGGCGCTCCTCGGGCTGCTGAACGGCCTGCTGGTGGGGCTGACCGCGGGATTGGGCATGTACCTCTACGCGTCGCTCCAGCACCATCCCGCTGCCATTGTGCTGGCGGCCGTCGTCTTCCTGGCGATGGTCGGGAGCTGTGTGGTCAGCGGCGTCTCCGGCGCGCTGGTCCCCTTGCTCCTCAAGAAGGCGGGCGCCGATCCGGCCACCGCCTCCAGCATCTTCCTCACGACCGCGACCGACGTAGCGAGCATGGGGCTGTTCCTGGCGCTGGCGACCTGGCTGGTCCTGTGACGGCTGCTGAGGCTCCGATAGGCCCGGGCGGCTGCGAGCCCTTGCCCAAGATGAGCCCACGCCAGAAGTTGCCTGCGAGCGGGCCGGCGCGCGAAGCCCTCAGGCACAAAGGGCAATTCTGGACTCCGGACTGGGTCGCGGAGGCGATGGTCGGGTACGTCCTCGCCGGCGGCAGCCAGCACCTCTTCGATCCCGCGGTCGGCGGCGGCGCCTTGTTCCGGGCGGCCAAGCGTGTCGGACAACAACTCGGCCGCCCGCTCACCCTCCTGGGCACTGAGATTGATCCCCAAGCCTTGCGCGAGGCGCGGGCCTCGGGACTCTCCGAGGGCGATCTCCGGTTCGTTGAGAGCAGAGATTTCCTCCTCGACCCTCCCCCCGGCCCCTTCGAGGCGATCGTCGCCAACCCCCCGTACATCCGACACCATCGGCTTCCCGCTCCGTTAAAGGCGAGGTTGCGCGTGTTCGGTGCGCGCCTCATCGGTCGGCCCCTCGATGGCCGAGCCGGCCTCCACGTGTATTTCCTGCTCCGGGCCCTGCAGCTCCTCGATCCTCAGCAGGGCCGGCTCGCCTTCATCATGCCGGCCGACACCTGCGAGGGCGTCTTCGCTCCAGCTCTTTGGCGTTGGATCACTCAGCATTACCGCCTTGACGCCGTGGTCACCTTTGACCCTGCGGCCTCGCCATTTCCCGGCGTGGACACGAACGCGGTGGTTTTCCTGATTCGCCGGGCGGTCCCGCTGGAGAGGTTCTTCTGGGCCCGGTGTCGGGAAGCCGGCACGGGCGAATTGACGCGATGGATGCGTTCTGCCTTCCGGTATCGGCCCCAGAACGGGCTGGTGGTTCACGCGCGGGAGCTGGCCGAAGCGCTCGGCACAGGGCTCTCCAGGCCTCCATCCGAGGGCCACGCAGCCGGGCCGTCCCTTCTTGACTTCGCCACCGTGCTCCGGGGGGTCGCCACCGGCGCCAACGACTTCTTCTTCCTGACCCGCGAACAGGCCGAGAGGCTCAGGATCCCGGGCAGCTTCCTCGTGCGCGCGATCGGACGGACCAGAGATGTGTCCGGCGATGAGATCGATGAAGACCTCCTTGCGCGACTGGAGATGTCGGGGAGGCCAACCCTTCTGTTCTGTCCGGATGGACGTCCCCTGGATCGATTCCCGGCTGCCGTGCGGCGCTATCTCGAAGAAGGAGAGCGCCTGGGCCTGCCCGGCCGTCCCCTCATGGCCTCCCGGCGCCCTTGGTACAAGATGGAGTCCCGCAAGGCTCCGCCGATTCTGTTCGCCTATCTGGGCCGCCGCCACGCGCGGTTCGTGCGAAACCTCGCCGGGGTGGTGCCGCTGACCGGATTTCTGTGCGTCTATCCCCGGTCTGACGATGGCTCGTTCGTCGAGGGGCTTTGGCACGTGCTGAGCCATCCCGCAACAGTGGAGAACCTTCCTCTCGTCGGGAAGTCCTATGGCTCGGGCTGTATCAAGGTCGAGCCGCGAGCCTTGGAAAGACTGGCTCTACCAGAAGACCTTGTCAGGAAGGTAGGACTGCCGATGCCGGTTCGCCCGCTCCAAGAGGTTCTGCCATTTGCGGCAGCCGCAAGTCATGAGGCCCAGCCTGCCGTGAATCCCTAGCAGAGTCCCCACGCCGCCCTTCCGGATAATGCCCTGAGGGACCGAAAAGAGAGACGCGCGCGTAGCCGGGGCGCGTTGCCCCCTGGGAGGCTCTCTCCGTGAGCGGGTTGCCAGGACGGCACCGGTTGGGATCCCTCAGATTTGCAGGCCTACCCTTCGCCGGTTAACCCCTTCGCCTGTCGGGTCTTCACCGGAGCAGACTCGGGTGTCCGCCCGATTGCCCCTCCGGCAGCTTCCGCGTACCCTGCTCTTGTTCCCATGGTCCCTCGCGCCAGGCCTTATGTTCGTGCAACCCCCTTGATCGCAGAGGGAGGTGTCCAGTGACCGGCAAACCCGACGTCGCGTCGGCCATCCTGCACATCCTCAACGAACGAGGGTGCGCGACCCTGGAGGCGCTCGTCCAAGCGCTGCCCCGCTTCACTTGGAACAAGGTCTTCCTGACCGTGGACCAGCTCAGCCGGGAAGGCAAGGTGATCCTCCGCCACCCGACTCCATTCGAGTATGTGGTGTCCGCGCCGGCGGCGGGCGATGGGTCCAGCGCCTCCGTGACCGGGAAAGTGGGCACCGCCGCGTGATCGCGCAAGGACGGCTCACGCGATCTGCGGAGTATCCTGTCCCCCGGGTCATGTGCCGGACCCGGAGCGCCTCGGCGTCGGCGGGCGGGCGATGGCATCCGGGCGTTCCTCCGCCGCCCCGCCCCGCTGACGCCGGGGGACGACTCATCCCGTTCTGCTGGACATCGTCCCGTCCCTTCCCCAATCATTCCTGCCGCAGGACCGCCAGCGGGCGCGCACCCAGCAGCCGGAAGGTGGCAAGGAAACCGACGGCGAGCGCGAGGAGGACCGTGAGCAGAAGACCGGCGGCGAGCACGCCGGGCTGGAGCGTCCAGGCCAGATCGAAGATCCATTCGAGGAGCCCCCAGGAGAGCAGGCTCGCGAGCAGGACCCCGACCAGCCCACCCGCCAGGCCCAACAGGGCATATTCGGTCGCGTATGTGCGGGCGAGCAGCCCGCGCGTCGCCCCCAGGGCCTTGAAGATCACCGACTCGTAGAGCCGCCGGTAGCGCGTCGTGGAGAGTGCCGCGGCCAGCACGAGCCCGCCGGCGAACAGGTGGGCCACGTCGAGCGTGTGGCCGGCTGGCCAGCGGTTGCTGCCGTCGC
>CAZTUO010000008.1:16490-28070 GCA_964616355.1 uncultured Nitrospira sp. | reverse complement strand
TCCAAGAAACACGAGGGTCCCAGTGCTCAACCCAGGCTAATTTGGACAGCAGTGACGGGCTATGATGACGGCTATGTCCGGACCGCGCCGGTCGGCTCGTTCGATCCGAATCCCTTCGGGCTCTACGATACGACGGGGAATGTCTGGGAGTGGACAGCGGATTGGTACGGCCAGGACTATTACGGGCAAAGCCCTCAGCGCAATCCGACGGGGCCTGCCGGCCGTGCAGCTCGCGTGATCCGCGGCGGGTCCTGGGACAGTGGACCCGCGCGCGTGCGATCGGCGAGCCGGGGCTTGCTTCGGCCGACGGACCGGAACTTCAATCTCGGGTTCCGCTGTGCCCAGGACGCTCCGAAGTAACCCTTTGCCCTGTGATCCTGTATCCCTGTGAGCCTTGAATCCGAGGAGCCCTCACCGCCGCCGGCTCTGCCGGCGGCGGTGACTGTGGCCTACGACCTCCTGCTCTGGGGCGTGAACCACGTCGGCAAGTTTCCCCGCTCGCATCGGTTTGTGCTGGGCGAGCGCATCGAGACGGCGATGCTGGCCGTCGTGCTGGATTTGATCCAGGTCGCCTATTCCCGCGAGAAAACGGGTGTCCTCCGGCAGGCGAATCTGGAGTTGGAGAAGCTGCGGATCCTCGTGCGGCTGGCGAAGGACCTGGGCTTTACGAGCGTGAAGCAGTATGAGTATGCGGCGCGCGAGTTGGACCGCGTGGGGCGGCAGGTGGGCGGATGGCTGCGCCACGAGGGGCGGCGCGGCTGATGGGGGCGCCGCTGTTCGACCGGATCACGGCCTTCCCCAATCTGCTCCTGGCGGCCCACCGCGCGGCCTTGGGTAAGCGGCTGCGTCCCAACGTGGCGGCCTTCACCCTGCGGCTGGAGTCGGAGCTGCTCGAGCTCCAGCGAGAGTTGGTCAGCCGCACCTACTGGCCCGGCCCCTACCGGGCCTTCGTGCTCCACGAGAAGAAGCCTCGCCTCATCAGCGCGGCGCCGTTCCGCGACCGCGTCGTCCATCATGCGCTGTGCAATGTGATCGAGCCGATTTTCGAGCGGGGCTTCCTGTATGACTCCTACGCCTGCCGCAAGGGGAAGGGGACCCATGCCGCCGTCGAGCGCGCCTCGGCCTACGCCCGCCGGTTCCGGTACGTGCTCAAGTGCGACGTGGCCAAGTTCTTCCCCAGCCTGGACCATGAGATTCTGTTCGGCCTGGTGGCGCGCCGGATTCATGAGGAGGGCGTGCTGTGGCTGGTGCGGACGATCATCGACGGGAGCAATCCGCAAGAGCCGGTCGAGCGCTACTTTCCCGGTGACCACCTGTTCACGCCGCACGAGCGGCGGCGGGGGATTCCGATCGGCAACCAGACCAGCCAGTTTTTCGCGAACGTCTATCTGAACGGCCTGGACCATGAGGCGAAAGAGGCGCTGCGGCTGCCGGGCTATGTGCGATACGTGGACGATGTCTTGGCCTTCTCCAACAACAAGAGTCAGTTGCACGAGACCCGGGCGGCGCTGGCGGCCTACTGCGAAGGGCTCCGCCTCACGCTCCATCCGCGCAAGTGCTTCGTCGCGCCGGTGAGCGCCGGGTTCACGTTCCTGGGGTTTCGGATCTTTCCGACGCACCGCCGCGTGGAGGCGGACAATGTGCGCCGGTTCAGGCGGCGGTTGCGGCGGTATCGCCGGGACGTGGAGGCAGGCCGCCTTTCGGCCGCCAACGCGGCGCATCGGATTGACAGTTGGCACGCCCATGCCGCCCACGCGGATTCGGTCCGCTTGTGGCGGCGGCTGCGTGCGGAGACGGCCTGGCTCCACGAGCCGGGCTCGACGGGGTCGGTCGTTTTGGGTGATCCGCGGCGGGTCCTGGAACAATGAACCCGCGAACGTGCGATCAGCGAACCGGAACAGGAATCAGCCGACGAACCGGAACGACAATATCGGGTTCCGCTGTGCCCAAGACGCCGGCCCGTGGGCCGGAGTCCGCGTCTCCATGGGGGAGGCGCGGAGCGTGCCGTGCGGGCGTCCAGACCGATCCCGGGCTCATCCCGCCGTTGAGGTGGGAAGCCGAAGAGCGCACCAACCTGGTTTCGGACCGGCCAAGCGTCCCGACCACTGGACCGAGAGCCGGCCCGGGACCGGGGCGCCGACGCTGTTGCAATGGCCCGGGGAGCCGTGGATGGTCGCCCCGTGAATGAGCAGCGGATCGTCTCACGACAACCCGGGCGGCCGTGGCGGGCGCGGCCGCCCGGACGGTGAGGCGGGTTAGGAGGGCCGGGGCGCTTCCAAGACCTCCCGCACGCTGCGGAGGAGGACGGAGGTCTCGAACGGCTTCTGGAGGAGTACGGTGCCCGGATCGAGGACGCCGTGGTGAACCACCGCGGTTTCCGAGTACCCGGAGATATAGAGCACCTTGAGATCCGGGCGACCTTGCCGCAGGCGCTCGGCCAGCTCCCGGCCGCTCATCTGGGGCATGACCACGTCGGTCAGGAGCAAGTGAATGGGGGCAGGGTCCTGGTTGGCCACCAGCAGCGCTTCCACGCCGTGCCGCGCTTCCAGGACCGTATATCCGTGGCCCAGCAAGACGTCCCGGAGCAAGGTCCGGACCGCTGGGTCGTCCTCCACCAGGAGAATCCGCTCCGTGCCGGCCGCCGGCACGGGTTCGACGGGCGGCCGGGCGCTCGCCGCGACGGCCTCCTCCACCCGCGGGAGATAGATCCGGAAGGTGGAGCCCTGGCCGGGTTCGCTGTACACGAAGACGTAGCCCCCGCTTTGCTTGACGATCCCGTAGACGGTGGACAACCCCAAGCCGGTCCCCTTGCCCCGTTCCTTGGTCGTGAAGAAGGGCTCGAAGATCCGGGCCTGCGTCTCCCGGTCCATGCCGCAGCCGGTGTCGCTGACCGAGAGCGTCACATAACGCCCGGGCCGGACGATCTGCCCGTGCCGGTTGGACTCGGTGATGTCCCGGTTCCGGGTCTCGATCGTGAGCTTGCCGCCTTGCGGCATCGCGTCGCGGGCGTTGAGCACGAGATTGAGGAGGACCTGTTCGAGCTGACCGGGGTCGGCTTTCACGTGCCCGATGGCGCGATCCAGGTCGAGGGCGAGATCGATGCCTTCGCCCAGGAGCCCCTGGAGCATGATCTGGATCCCCGCGACCACGCCGTTGAGATCCACGACGACGGGCACGAGGACCTGCCTCCGGCTGAAGGCCAGGAGCTGCTGGACCAGGGCGGCCGCGCGGTCCCCGGCCTCCCGGATCTGCCGCAGCTCGCTTCCGGGCGACTCGCTCGTCCCGTGCCGATCGAGGAGGAGCTTGCTGTACCCGTTGATCACCATGAGCAGATTATTGAAGTCATGGGCGATCCCGCCCGCGAGCTGCCCGACCGCTTCCATCTTCTGCATCTGGCGAAGCTGCGCTTCCAGATTCGCCTCGCGCTCCCGGCGGAGGTACCCGTCGTAGAGCACGCCGACGGACCGCGCGAGGGTCTCGATCTTGGCCTGCTCCGCGTCCGTGTAGCCCCCCGGCCGATTCGCGACGCCGATCATGCCGACGATGCCCGAGCCCCCCACCACCGGGACGCCCATGAAGTGCCGCAGCGGCGGATGGCCGGGCGGCAACCCGCCCGACCGGGGATCGGTGGCCGGGTCATTGGAAATCACGGTCGCGCCGCTGGTGATGACACGACCGAAGAGCGTGTCCAGGTTGGTGAACTCCAGGTAGCCCTGCGCTTCGTAGGTGCGGACCGCCTGCTCGTAGAATTCCCGGTTCACCGCCGGATGCCACTCCAGCCCTTCGTGCGCGAGGATGCGGAGGACCGGGCCCTCCGCGACCACGCCGATGAACCCGTACTCGCTCTCCGTCTGCTGGAGCGCCCCGCGGAGGAGGGCGGCGCTGGCCTCCCGCCAATCCCCGTTCTCCAGGAACTTCGTCATGGTCTCGGCGATGAGCTGCAGTTGCCCCGTCTGGGTGCGAAGCGCTGCCTCCGCCTGCTTGCGCTCGGTGATGTCCTGAATCTGGGAGATGAAGTGCGCCGGACGCCCCTCGGCGTCCCGAACGAGGGACACGCTCAACAGAATCCAGACTACGTGCCCCCGTTTGTGGATGTACCGCTTCTCCATCTGATACGTCTGGATCTCGCCCGTGAGCATCTGGCGGACGTAGGCAAGGTCGCGCTCGAGGTCGTCAGGGTGCGTGATGTCCTGGAAGGTCTTGGTGCGCAGTTCTTCTGCCGTGTAGCCGGTCAGGTCGCATAGGGAGCGGTTCACTTTCAGCCAGCGGCCGTCAGGGGCGACGAGCGCCATGCCGATCGCCGCATGTTCGAACGCGCGGCTGAATTGCTGTTCGCTGGTGCGGAGGGCCTCCTCGGCGCGCCGGCGCTCGCGAATCTCCGCCTCGAGCGCGGTCTGCTTGGCGAGTGCGTCGGCCGCGCTCACTTCCGCCGCGTGGCGGGCGCGGCGCTGCCCGTGGATCAGGCCCACGGCGAGGAGGCCGATCACGGCATAGAGCCCGAGATCGAGCAGATTGGCCGGGTGCGTGACCGCCAGGGAATACCGCGGCGCGATAAACAGGTATTTGGCGGCAGCGAGCGCAAGTCCCAGCGCGAAGAGCGACGCGCCCCGGTTCGTATAGAGGATGACGACGAGGACCGCGATGACAAAAGTGACGAAGGGGTCCCGGTCGGCGAGAACCGGATCGAGCAACAGGCGGGCGCCGGTTCCGAGGAGCACGGCAAGGAGGGCAAGCCCGTAATGGACCCGCCACGAACCTGACAGCGGAGAGGGCAGTCGCATTGCCCCCGTTCTCACTGGAGGCACATCGGAACGTCTGCAGTCCTCATCGGATGCCGTTCCCTACAGCGGGGAAGGTGCTTGAGCGGAAAGACGAACCGGGGACCGTATGCTAGCGGAAGTGGCAGGAGAGGTCAAGAGGACTTCCTGGCGTTTGAGGGACTCGAAGCTGCAGGCTAATCTAAGGTATAAGGTGGCCAGTAAAGGGGACCGGCAAACCTGCCGAAAAGGGACTCAGTGCGGAGCGTGTCCGGACGCGCCGCGGGAGGCGGCCGAGGAGAACCATGGGACCCAACGCTGCAGACGGGCAGGAGCGCCGCCGACAGCCTCGCTTCTCCATCCGCCTTCCGGTCCTCTTCTCGACGGAGCAGATGACCGGCGAAGCGGTGCTGACGGACCTCTGCGACGAAGGGTGCTTTCTGAAGGGCGTCGGCCCGCTTCCGACCGGCACGCTCCTCACCCTGCGCCTCCGCCTCCCTGCCCCCTATTTTCTCGTCACAATCGAGCAGGCGGTGGTCCGCTGGGTCGGGGACGGGGTCGGGGTGCAGTTTCTCGCCCTGAGCCAGCAGGACCAGCGGGAATTGGAGCGGTTTCTCACCCACCAGTTCGACCCGAAGCGCGGCGGCGGATAGCGGGGCTCACACCCCGAAGGTGCAAGGCTCTCCCCATGGAAGGGATCGCGCCGGTCCTGATCCGGGCCGGCGTGCTGTGGCTCTGGCCGAGGCTGAGGCCGTCCCGGCGCAGGAAGCAGTTTCCGCCTCCCTGATCACCCGAAGGTCCCCGGCCCAGCGCGGTCGCCTCTTGCCAGAGCCTTCCGTCCGTGCGCCAGGCTCCTAGTCCGCGGACTGTTCCTGGCTTGCCCACGCCAGCGGACTGCCTGCTGATCCCTGTGCAGAATTGACGCCCACTCGATGGTTGTGTATAAGTAACGCAACCGTTCGAGGTCAGGCCCTGAGGGAGAACACGATGCAGCACCGCGAATTTCGCGACGGGGCGCAGGACGGGCTGGAGCCACTCGAGCCGTTGGATCCGGCACGGATCCGGTCCTTCTCGGATCTCCTGGTAGCGATGCGCAAGACGGCGTTCGGCGGGCGCCGTCTGGGAGAGGCCTTCGAGGTCCTCTCGGCCATGATCGAGGATCCCGACTGCTTCGTGGTGATGACGCTGTCCGGGGCCATGACCATTGCCAAGATGGGCAAGATCATCAGCACGATGATCGATCGCGGCATGGTGCAGGCGGTCGTCTCCACGGGCGCCTTGATCGCGCACGGGTTGAGCGAGTCGGTCGGCAAGGTCCACTACCGGCGGCCGCCGACCATGAGCGACACCGAGCTGTTCCAGAAGGGGTACAACCGCGTCTACGACACGCTGGAGATGGAGGCGAACCTGAACTATGTCGAGTTCATCGTCTCCAAGACGCTCAAGCGGATTAGTCCGGAGGAAGCGCTGTCGTCGGAGACCCTGACGCGCGAGTTGGGGCGCACCCTGGTCGAGGAGCACGACGGAGACGGCGTGCTCAAGAGCGCCTACCTGCGCCAGGTGCCGGTGTACATCCCGGCCTTTACCGATTCGGAGATGGGTCTCGACGTGGCCACGTGGGCCATGTCCCAGAATCTCGACCAGGCCCGCGCGCGGGCGCAGGCGCAGGGGGAGCCGGGCGACCTCGGCGTCCTGCGGGCGCTCCATCGGAGCTGCCCGTCCTTCAACCCCTACCTGGACCTGAACAGCTACACGGACCGAGTGCTGTCGGCGAAGCGGCTGGGGATCTTCACGATCGGGGGCGGGGTGCCGCGCAACTGGGCCCAGCAGGTCGCGCCCTACGTCGAGATCGGCAACATGCGGTTGGGGCTCAACGTCAAGCCGCCCCGCTTCCAGTACGGGGTCCGCATCTGTCCGGAGCCGGAGCATTGGGGCGGCCTCAGCGGGTGCACCTACGAGGAGGGCATCTCCTGGGGGAAGTTCGTCCCGCCGGAGGAGGGCGGGCGGTTCGCCGAGGTGCTCAGCGACGCGACGCTGGTCTGGCCCCTCCTCATGATGGGACTCCTGGAACGGGTCCGCCCGACCGACAAGAAACCTGCCTGATCGCCAAGTGCGTCGGCGCCCTGACGGCCATATGAAACCCGAGCCCGGGTCTGCTACACTGCGCTTCACCACGGATCGCGCGGCTTTGGAGCGCGAGGTCGTGGTGCACACCTACCGCGCGGGCGGGCCGGGCGGCCAGCACCGCAACGTCACAGATTCTGCGGTGCGGCTGCATCACCCCCCGTCAGGCGTCACGGTGACGGCGGCGGACTCGCGCTCGCAGCATCGGAACCGAGAGGTCGCCTTCGAGCGGCTGATCCGCCGGCTCGAGGCGCTCAACCGGAGGCGGCCGCCTCGCCGACCGACGCGGGTGCCCGAGGCGGCGGTGGAACGGCGACTGGCGGACAAGAGGCGGCGCCAGCGCGTGAAGCAGCGCCGGGGGCGCGTGCACGATCGGGAGCGCTGATCGCAACGGAGGCCGAGTGGGACGTGGGCTGACAGCGGCCGGACCGGGTCGGGCGGGGGCGCACCCGCCCAGTGGGGCGGAGGTCCCAGGTGGGGGCCTGCGACGGCTCGGCCGAAGTCTCCCGGTCCTCGCCTGTGCCGTCCTGTTGCCGGCGCTGGCTGGCGGAGCGGAGCTGGACGGGCTGGTCCGCGACGACGGGCGGAGCCGGGGGAACCCACAGGCCCCGGTGACGATCATCGAGTATTCGGACTTCACTTGCGGGTTCTGTCTGAAGTTTTTCCGGGAGACCTGGCCCAAACTCCTGGCCACCTACATTGAAACCGGGCGGGTGCGGTTCCTCTATCGCGACTACCCGCGGGCTGCCCAGGGGCCGGCGGTGGAGGCCGCGCTCGCCGCCCGCTGCGCCGGCGACCAGGGGCAGTACTGGCCCATGCACGACCAGCTCTTCGGCAACGGGGCGCAGGTCGGCCCGGCGGATCTCCTGCGCTACGCCAAAGCTGTCCGCCTGAACCTGGCGGCGTTCACCCGCTGTCTTGAGGAACGGCGGTACGTCGAGGCGATCTTCCAGGATCGGGAGGAGGGGGTGGAGGTGGGTTTCCGGGGCACGCCGGGGTTTCTCTTGATCCGGACCGGCGCGGACGGGCCCCACAAGATCGTCGCCATTCCCGGGGCTTTTCCGTACGAGGTGTTCCAGGAGCAGATCGAGCGGTTGCTCCGGGACAGCCCGGCCAGACAGAAGAGTTGAAATTTCCACGCGGGGCTCCCTATGCTGGAGGGAGTTCAGCGTGGCAGAGGGGAGTATCAGGGAGTCCTATGGCACAGCCACAGACGTTTTGGCCCGTCGAGTGTGAGGAGGGCGAGCCCGACCTGCTCGTCTGCATGTCCTGTCTGAGCGAGGTCTTCCGCCGGAAAGTGCCGATGCCAGACTGTCCTACGTGCCACGGCGTCTCGACCTACGAGGCGTTCACCTTGGACTCCATCCGCGACTGGGGCACCGAGGACCTGATCGCCAAGGCCGTCGCGGCGCAGCAGGAGCCCCTGGCGGCGCCCCCCGGGCCGTCCGCCGATGGGGCTGTGGACCAGGGGGCGGAGTCGGCCGATCGGCCGTAGCGAGCGTGCTCCGTGGGAGAAGCCCGTCCCTTTTTGATCGGCGACCAGTGGTGGCGGACCGCCGACCGGGCGCCGGTGACCGATCCCTTCACGGGGAAGACCGTTGCGGAGGTCTGTCGGGCTGGGCCCGCCGAGGCGGAGGAGGCCGTCCGGGCCGCCGTCGCGGCGTTCGCTGACACAAAGCGACTGCCGGCCTGGCACCGGGCCGAGGCCTTGGCGAGGATCGCCGCCGGGCTGGCGGCGCGCCGGGAGGAGCTGGCGCGGACCATCACCGCCGAGGCCGGCAAGCCGATCGCTGACGCGCGCCGCGAGGTCGAGCGCGCGATCCGGACCTTCACCGCCGGCGCCGAGGAAGCCAAGCGAATCCCCGGGGAGCTGATCCCGATGGACCTCGCGCCGGGGTTCGAGTCTTATACGGGCCTCGCGCGCCGCTTCCCCGTCGGGCCGGTCCTCGGGATCACCCCGTTCAATTTCCCCCTCAACCTCGTCGCCCACAAGGTCGCGCCAGCCCTCGCCTGCGGCAACCCGCTCGTGCTCAAGCCCGCGCCCCAGACCCCGCTCACCGCCCTGCTCCTCGGGGAGATCGTCCTCGAGACGGGGCTGCCGCCCGGGGCGTTCAGCGTCCTGCCCTGCGACAACGCCGTGGCCGAACGGCTGGTCACGGACCCGCGGTTCGCGATGCTCAGCTTCACGGGCAGCGCCGCGGTGGGGTGGATGCTCAAGGCCAAGTGCGGCAAAAAGCGGGTGGCGCTGGAGCTGGGCGGCAACGCCGGCGTGATCGTCGAGGCGGATGCCGACCTTGAGCTGGCCGCGCAGCGCTGCGCCACGGGCGGGTTCAGCTACGCGGGGCAGACCTGCATCTCGGTCCAGCGGATCTTCGTGCAGGAGGCCGTGTACGACCGGTTCGTCGGCATGCTGCTCGATCGGGTCGCGCAGCTCAAGGTCGGCGACCCCGCCGACGAGGCGACGGTGGTGGGGCCCTTGATTGACGAGGCGGCGGCGCGGCGGGTGGAGGACTGGATCGCTGAGGCGACGGCGCAGGGCGCGCGGGTGCTGGCCGGCGGAAGGCGCTCGGGCTCGCTCGTCGAGCCGACGGTGCTCGCCGACGTGACGCCGACGATGAAAGTCTCCTGCCGCGAGGTGTTCGGCCCGGTGGTGACGGTCTCCCGCTACGCCCGGTTCGCCGACGCGCTCGCAGCCCTGAACGACTCGGACTACGGGCTCCAGGCCGGCGTCTTCACCCGGGACGTGGCCCGGCTGTTCCGCGCCTTTCGGGACCTGCAGGTCGGCACGGTGCTGGCCAACGAGATCCCGACCTTTCGCGCCGATCACATGCCGTACGGCGGCGTGAAGGACTCGGGGCTGGGCCGGGAGGGCGTCCGCTACGCCATCGAGGAGATGACCGAGCTGAAGCTGCTGGTCCTGAACCTCAAGGACCTGGATCAGGCGTGACGCCCCGCCGGTCCAGGGCCGGCCATCCCGCCGCCGGCGCTGGGACCCGCCAGAAAAATTCTGGCCCGCGATATTGCGAAACCCCCTCCAACTTGGTACAAATGCGACCCTAATGCGGGGGGCGCAGGCCCCTCGCTCATCGGGGCGGATGCATGACAGGGGGACAGGCGTCGGTCTCTCTCGTCCGCGACCCCGCGATGGGGCAGACGCGACCGGTGCGCGGCGAGCACGGGCTCGTGGCCAAGGGAGGAAAGATGGTTCCGACTCATATGTTTCTCACCAGAGGCGGCGGGGTCCACAAGGAGACGCTGGCGTCGTTCGAGCAGGCGCTGCGCAGCGCCGGGGTCGCGTACTGTAACCTGGTCAGCGTGTCCTCGATCCTCCCACCAGCCTGCAAGATCCTGCCGAGAAAGCGCGGCGAGAGCCTGCTGAAGCCGGGCGAAATCACCTATTGCGTCATGGCCCGGACCGAGACGAACGAGCGCAACCGTCTGATCTCCGCGTCCATCGGCCTCGCCATCCCGACGGACCGGCGCACGTACGGCTACCTCTCGGAGCACCACGCCTACGGCGAGACGGACGAGGAGTCGGGGGAGTATACCGAGGACCTGGCCGCCCAGATGCTGGCGACCACGCTGGGCATCGAGTTCGACGCCAACTCGGCCTGGAAGGAGCGCGAACAGGTCTTCAAGATGGGCGGCAAAATCGTCCGCACGATGAACATTACGCAATCCGCGATCGGGAAGGCGAACCGCTGGACCACGGTCGTGGCGCTCGCCGTGTTCATCCCGCCGGAGAACCTCCCGAAGAAGGTCCGCACAAAGAGGTAGGGCGTGGCGTTGCCGGAAGGCTGGCTCGGCGCGGATCGCAACTTCCTGGGCCTCGATGAGCCCTGGTGCTGTCCCGACCGAGCCGGCGTCGTCGTCCTGCCGGTCCCTTACGAGCATACCTCCAGCTACGTGCCGGGGTCCGACCGCGGGCCGTCGGCCATCCTCGAGGCCTCTCGCCAAGTTGAGCTGTACGATGAGACCCTGGGCCTCGAGCCCTACCGCGAATGGGGCGGCATCGCGACGGCCGCGCCGCTGGACCTCGGCGGCCGCGTGGACCGCGAGGCGGTGGAGGCGATCGAGGCGTTCGTCCAGCCCCACGTGCGTCCGGATCGGTTCGTGCTGACGCTCACCGGGGAGCATACCGGCGCCCTCGGGGCGATCCGGGCCCACGCCCGCCGGTACCCGGGCCTCTGCCTCGTCCAGATTGACGCGCACGGCGACCTGCGCCAGGCCTATCAGGGCAATCCGTACAGCCACGCGAGCGTGATGGCCCGGGTCGTGGAAGACGGCGTCCCGCTCGTCCAGGTCGGCATCCGCTCCGTCTGTCCCGAAGAAATGGACCTGATCCGGCGGACCAAGGCGATCTCGACCTTCTTCGCTGCCCAGCTCTTGGACCCGTCCGGCCCCTACGGTGGCCGGGCGGCGAGTTGGGTGCCGGACGTCGTCAAGGCCTGCACCGGACCGGTCTATCTCACCTTCGACTGCGACGGGCTCGACCCCTCGCTCGTGCCGGCGCTGGGCACGCCGGAGCCGGGCGGGCTCGGCTGGTACGACACGTTGGCGCTCGTGAGTGCTCTGGCGAACGGGCCAGGCATCCTCGGCATGGACGTGAGCGAGATCGCGCCGATCGAAGGCTTCGTGGCCCCGCAGTTCACGGTCGCGCGCCTGCTCTACCGAATTCTGGGTCGGGTGCGGGCTGGCC
>CAZTUO010000008.1:0-16434 GCA_964616355.1 uncultured Nitrospira sp. | reverse complement strand
CCGCGCTGGGGGTGCCGAGCGCACGAGGGCCCCTGGGCGGCAGGGGGGATTGGGCCGCTCGGGCTAGTCGCGCTGCCCCGTGGGGTCCGGTGCGTCCACCGACAGGGGGAGATCGGGCGGGAGCGCGCGCGGGGCCTCCTGGTCTCGCCCGCTCCGGGCTGGCTCCGGGGAGGGCCTTGGCCGCCGGACCAGCAGGTTCAGGACGCCGATCAGGATGCTGCCGATGATGAGTGCGCGGCTCGTGTCCTGGATGGAGCGGGTGCCCTCGTCCCGCATGTCCTTGGCGACGTCCGCCACCGTCTCCAGCAACCGATCCAGGGCGAGGCTGACCTGAATGAGCTTGGGGCCCGCGTTGTCGGCCGCGTGCAGCTCCGCCTGGTGGCGCAGCGCCGCCGCCTCCGCCGGCGACCGCGCGTTCCAGGCCTGGACCAGCAGCTTGATCGTCCGGCTGGCGGCCGAGAAGTAGGCGTCCAGGCTCTCCCGGACGGCGCGCAGGTCTTCCGGCTCGCTCCGGCCGCTCCGCGACACGCGGAGGCTGGCGGCGGCGTACCGGTCCACGGCGTGCTGGATGCGCGCATGCTGGTCCGGGAGCGGCGCCGTGATCCGCTCGAACTCCTTCTTGGTCGGCGCCTCCAATGCGCGGATGATGGTCGTCCGGTAGCGGATGACGTCCGCCGAGATGTGGGCGAGGTCCGCCGCGGCCAGCGTGTACTCCGTGTACATGATGCGGAGGTCCTGGTCCACCGCGCTCAGGGCCCGGGCGCCCGTCATCCCAAGTCCCAGGATGAAGGCGCTCATCACGATCTGACCCAGAGTCGGGCGCGGCAGGGTGATGTGCAGGTGCCAACGCATGCGTGTGCTCTCCAGGCTCCTTGGCAGCGGGTGGGCCGGGCCTCGCTCAGTCGAGCGACAGGCGGCGGTCCACGTGGGCTTTCA
The DNA here is from genome assembly GCA_964616355.1 of uncultured Nitrospira sp. Classification (GTDB taxonomy): domain Bacteria; phylum Nitrospirota; class Nitrospiria; order Nitrospirales; family Nitrospiraceae; genus CAZTUO01. Next base: position 15,498 of record CAZTUO010000008.1, on the reverse strand, counting down.
GCGTCGGGTCGTTCGAGACAAAGATCACTGACCAGGGCTCCTCCTTCGAGCAGATCCGTCGCAGGATCGTCTCGCGCGTCGTCTGCGGCATGCTGTGCAGGGTGCCGTCCAGGATCAACAATTGCGGGCGCGTGACGATGGCCCGTGCCACCAGGATCCGCAGGATCTGGCTGGTCGTAAAGGTCTTGCCCCGGGCCTTGACCGGGGTGCGCAGCCCGAGCGGAAACGCGTCCACGACCTCCTCCAGCTCGACGAAGCGAAGGGCCCAGAGGACGTCCTCGTAGGTGACGCCGGGCCGGGCCAAGGAGATGTTCTCCTCGATCGTGCCGTCGAACAGCGAGAGCTGGGAATCCAGCACGAGGCCGCGGTGCGCGTTGAGCACGTCGAGGTCCAGGTCGCGGCGGTCTACGCCGTTGTAGCGGATGACGCCGGCCGTCGGCACGTACAGACCAGCCAGCACCCGCGCCAGCGTCGTCTTGCCCGTGCTGGTCGTGGAGAAGATCGCTACCTTCTCGCCCGGCGAGACCTCCAGGTTAAAGTTCTGGAAGATCGGCGGCGAACCCGGGTACGCAAAGCCGAGGTCCTTGCAGAGCACGTGGAGGCCGTGCACGGCCGGATCCGGCAACAGGACCGCACGGCCCGCCGGCGCGGTTTCCTTGGGAAGCGAGAAGAGCAGATCCAGCTCCGTGAGCGCGGTGAAGAAATAGAACACCGCGTACATGCGTTTGACGACCGAGTCGAAGTTCAGGAGAAGCCCCCCGACGATGACCTCCGCCGCGACCAACTGGCCGAGGGTGAGCTGCCCGATGGACAGCAACCAGCCCGCGGTGCCGAGCAGGCCACTGTGCCCGAGGGCCTGCCAGCCCACGGATCCCAGGTACTGCCGGATGAGGATCGCGAAGCGCTTTCGCCGCGCTTCCAGATAGGCCTGCACCAGCTCGTCGGTTTTCTTCAGCAGGAAGGGGCCGCTGGCCGCCGCCTTGAAGTGCAGGAGGTTGTGCGCCATCTCCTGGAGCCAGTTCACGGTCTCGTACTTCGCGTGCGACATCGCCAGCGTGGCGCGCAACCCCCCGTGGCTCAGGAGGCCGATCACGATCGCGAAGCCGGCCAGCAGCACGGCGTTAAAGAGCAGGAAGTAGGGGTGGTAGAAGACGAGGATGGTCATGCCGACCGCGCCGCCGATGGCCACGTTGATGCTGTCCACCAGGATGGCGGACAGCGCTCGCTGCATGAAGATCGTCTCGAAGAAGTAGTTGGCGTATTTGGGGAGGAAGCTCTCGTCGCGGAACCGCGGGAACGTCCGCGTCAGGCCGAAGGCGACACGGGCGAACAGCCGCTGCTCCAGCATTTCGACCGCGCAGAACTGCAGCGCCCGGAACCCGCCGACGAACAGCAGGATCGCGACCATAATGCTCACGAGGGTCACGATCATGATTGGCTGGATGGCGAAGGCGAAGGTGTTGACCAGCTCCTGGACGGTCAAGGGGACGATGAGCGAGAAGAGCCCGATGGCCAGCGCGTAGGCCAGGATCAGCGTCAGGGCGCGCCGCTCGAGCCGCAGGAGCAGGCCGAGGCGGGCGATCATGGCCCTCGTCAGATCGCCCGGGACTGCCTTGTTGTCGGGCTTCTCCGTGACCATGGGGCCTTCGCGTGCAGACCCGCGTCACCCTCGGGCTGGGCGACAGGCCGCACTCGGGTTGTCCCCCAACGGAGCCGGGTTCAGGTGCTGCCCGGCCGATAGCGGTAGCCTAGCAGAGGATATGGGGAAATTCCATGCCTTTCGGCGGGGGGAGGGCGGAGCGCCCGCGGGGCCGCCAGGGCGAGGCGGCCCGGTCAGTCGAGTTCCACCCGGCGGTCCACGTGGGCGATGGAGGCCTGGTCGTTGGTGACGACAATCAGCGACCAGGGCTCCTCCTTGGAGCAGAGGCGGCGCAGGACCCGCTCCCGCATGTCGGGCGCCAGGGTCTCAAGGGTGCCATCCAGGATCAGCAGGCGGGGGCGCGTGACGATGGCGCGCGCGAGCAGGATCCGGAGGATCTGGCTCGTGGTGAACCGGTGCAGGCCTGGGCCGACCCGCGTCTGCAGGCCCACGGGCAGGGCCTCGGTGTCCTCTTCAAGCTCGACGAAGCGCAGGGCCCATTGCAGATCCTCGTAGGCAATGGACGCACGGTCGAGCACGATATTCTCCTCCAGCGTCGTCTTGAACAATGACAGGTGCGTGCTCAGCACGAGCCCGCGGCAGGCGTTGAGGGAGTCGAGGCTCACGTCGCGAAGGTCCACGCCGTTATATTTGATGATTCCAGAGGTCGGCGTGTAGAGTCCCGCCAGCGTCAGGGCCAGCGTCGTCTTGCCCCTGCCGGCGCGGACCACCAGTGCGACCTTTTCCCCGGGGGCGACCTCCAGGTCGAACCGCTCGAAGATCGGCGGCGAGTTGGGGTAAGCGAACGAGACCGCTCTGGCGCTCAGGTGGAGCCCGTGCGCCGGTGGGTCCAGCAGGGGCACAGGCTGCGTGGCGGCCATCGAGTCTTTCGGGAGCGAGAGCAGGGCGGATAGCTCAGCCAGCGAGGTGAACACGTGGAACATCGCGTACACTCGCCGCGCCACGGTCTCGAAGTTCACCAGCAGGGTGCCCACGATCACCTCCGCCGCGACGAACTGGCCGAGGGTGATCTCGCCCGTGGAGAGCAGCCAGCCCGCCACGCCGATGAGCCCACTGTGGCCCAGCGCCTGCCAGGCGAACGAGCCCTTGAGCTGCCGGTGAAGAATGTCGGAGCGCGACTTCCGCGCGGCGATGTAGGCGTGCACCAGCTCGTCGGTTTTTCTCAGCAGCAGCGGGGTGCTCGGGGTCGCCTTGAAATGGAGCAGGTTGTGCCCGATGGCCTGGAACCAGGTGAGCGTCCGGTAGTGAAGATCGTTGACCACCATCGTGATCCGCAGGCCGCCCTGGCTCAAGACGGTGACTGCGGTCAGAAAGCCGGCGAGCAGGACCGCGTTAAAGGCCAGGAAGTACGGGTGATAGAAGACAAGCATCGTCATCCCGACGATCCCGCCGATCGTCACGTTGATCAAGTCCACCAGCATGGCCACGAGGGCCCGGAGGAGGAATTCGGACTCGTTAAAGTAGTTGACAGCGGTCGGGGAGAAGGTTTCGTCCTTGAAGCGCGGGAGCGCCTTCGTCAGGGCCAGCGCGATGCGTGTGTACAGCCGCTGGTTCAAAATCTCCGCCGAGCGGCTCTGGAGGATCTTCAGGGCCCCGATGAAGATTAGGGTCGTCGCCATGATGCCGACCAGCGTGACGACCATGATCGGCTGGATGGCGTAGGCGAAGGTGTTGACGAGCTCCTGCACCGTCAACGGCACGATGAGGGAGAAGAGGCCGATCGCCAGGGCGTACGAGGCGATCAGGGCGAGGCTCTTGTTCTCGAGCCGCAGGAGCAGCCCGAGGCGGAGGATCGTGTCCCGGGTCAGGCCGACCGGAGATGCTGGCCGGAGGCTATGCGCGTGCATGCCGAGGCTCGCTCGCAGGGGCGCCCGCTCGCCCTGCGCGCCCTGCTTGCGCCGCCGCGACGCCGGGGCTCCCGGAACCGCTCTCGGCCGGCGCCAGCTGGGCCTGGGGCGCCCCGCCGTTCACGGCCGCTGCTTGTACTGCACCGGGATGACCGTGGCGGGAGTCTTCGCCCAGGCCCCGATGGCCCACTGGTAGAGGGCCAGGGCCTTCTGGTAGTCCGCCCGCGCCCGGATGAGCTGGTTCTCGGAGTCCACGGCGTTCCGCTCGCGCAGGTTCACCAAGAGGACGCTCGTCGCGCCGAGGTTGAACCGGAACCGCTCGCCCTCTTCCAACGTCTTGGCCATGCGGAGCGAGTCGGCCGCGGCCGCGATCCGCTGCTTCGCCCGCTCGATGGCCGAGAGCGCGTTGTCCACGTCCACGATCGCCTGTTGCTCCCGATATCGCTGGAGCAGGACCAGCCGGTCCGCCTTCCCCTGCGCTTCCAGCACCTCGCCGCGCGACCGCCGCTGGAAGATCGGCACGCGCAGCTCGACGCCGAACCTGTAGCCGAGTCCGAGGACGAACTTCTCCGGCGTGCGCGGCGGCTCGGCCGAGGCATCGAGGCTGGGGAGCAGGTTGTTCTTGGCCAGCTCGAGGTCAATGTTGTTGAGCTGCGCCTCGATGGCCACCTCCTTGATCTCCGGCCGGACGGTGCGGGCCGTGACCTTGTCCGCCGCTACGACCTCGGCGGGCGGGGGCTCGCCCTCCTTGGGGAAGTCCGGGGCCCGCTCGACGGGCGGGCGAGTGGGCTCCCCGCCGCTCCACAGAAATAACGAGAGCTTGAACTGCTCCTGCTCGACCAGCCGCGTGGCGGCGATCAGGACCTCCTTGCGCCGCTGCACCTCCTGATTGGCCTCCACGACGTCCAGGGGGGCGACCGCGCCGGCCTTGGCGCGCTGCTCGATCTGCTTGAAGCGATCTTCGGCGACCTTGAGCGCCCGCCGCTGCACATCCGCGAGCTTGACCGCGGCGACCCAGTCCCAGTACTGGCTGGCGCCGGCGAGGAAGAGATCCTGCCGGGTCTGCGCAATCTGCACCTCGGCCTTCGGATCGGCCAGCTCGGACCGTCTGAGTTCGGCGTTCTCCGGGTTCATCAGCAGGCCCCGGAGCAGGGGGATCGTCCCGGCGAAGAGCCCCTGATTGCGCCCGTCGGCGAAGGTCAGGTCCGGGTTCAAAATGGGGTTGATCCCCTGCCGGACCCCTGCCAGCCCCTTGATGCCTGACGGGTGCCTCACCTCGACGAAGGTGTCGTTGAAGCCGCCGATGCGGTCGTTCCGGATCCCTTTGATCGCTTCAGAAGAAGGGATGAACCGTTCCACTTCGAAATCGTTGACCAGGACCGGCTCGAAGGCGCCCAGGGCCTTGAGCAGCTTGCCCTTGGCAACGATCTTCTCGGTCCCGGAGCCCTGGAGCAACGGGTGGGAGCGGTCAATCCACCCCAGGACTTCCTCGAGCGTGAGGGGAATGGGGGGCAGCGCCGGAGGACCGGGGTGGTCTTCGGCTCGTGCCGGCGCGACGGCGCCGAGACACCACCAGGCCATCAGAGTCCACAGCGAGGCGTACGTCAGCATCCGGGTCATGGGGACACTCCTTTCGTCAAGCCCACATCAGCGATGTAGGCAGCGAGCCACGAGACGACAGGACCGGCGCACGCGGCGGATCGTGGGGGTTCCGTGAAACTCTGGACTCACTTCGCACTGCGGCCGGCCCTAGGCAGCAGCGTGTCGAGGAGGCTGGGCGGGCCCTCTTGATAATCGGGCGGGAAGAGATTGAAGCGGCGCCAGAGCTCATACCACAGGGGGACCCGGTTGAGGATGACCCAGCCCATCACCTTCGTGCCTTGACGGACATGGGACTGGTCGGGCCAAGGCCGGTCGTTCGGGTCAGGCACGACCCAGAACCGGAAGTTGCCCTTGCCGTCGTCCACCTGGTCCACCACCTTGATGACGCCGCCGAAGGTCCCGGCCATCAGCTCGGGCCAGGCCGGCAGGGGAATCGCGGGGATGCCGTAGAACAGCAGCCGGACCTTGCGGCCGGGGTTCAGCAGCGGCGCGTCCAGGCCGTCTGCGAACAACTCGACCGCCTTGTCGGCGCTGGCGGGGGAGATCCGGACGAGCCGGTCGCCCTGCCGGACGGTCTCTCCGGCGCCGACTTGCGCCATCCGGACGACGGTGCCGTCAATCGGGGCGATCACGCGGCTGGCGATCCGGCGCTGGGTCGCGTTCGACAGGCGCAGCGCCACGTCTGCGAGCTGGTCCGCCGCCCGCGCGGCTTCCGCGAAGGCGCCGGCGCGGGCCGCTTCGGCGTCGAGCAGGCGCTGGAGCACCTCTGCCTGCACCTGTTCGCGGCCGAAGCTGAGGGCCCGCATGGCCTGTTGGGCGGCCTTCAGGTTCGCCTCTGCGGCCTGCAGGTCGGCCTTGGTGCCGATGGCAGCCTGGATCGAGAGCTCCAGCTCCCGCTGGGAGACGAGCCCCTGTTCCGCCAGGAGCCGATGCCGGTCCACGTTCAGCTCCGCCGTGTCCACCGCGATCTTGGCGGCAGCCACCTTCTGTTCGGCTTCCCGGACCTTGTTCTCGGCCTCGACCACCCGCGCGCTGGCAGACGGCACGGCCGCCTTGACGAGGTTCTGCATCTCCGTGATCCGCTTTTCCAGTTGGTCGGCTCGCTCCAGGGCCGCCTTCCGGGTCTGCTCGAGCGCGATCTTCCGCTGCTCGAGCTGGACGAGCAGGTCCGGGGCCATGTAGAGGGGGTCCACGTCCTCGAGCTCCAGGATCAGGTCCCCCTGCTTGACCCGGGCGCCCTCGAACACGTGCCACTTCTTGATGCGGCCGGTGATCTGGGCTTCGATGTCCTGGGGGCGCTCGTAGGGCGAGTAGGCCGAGAGCGAGCCGGTCGCGGTGATCGTCTGGGTCCATGGGACGAACGCGATCAGCAGGAAGAAGAAGAGAAGGACCTTGACGGCCATCCGGCCGTAGCGGCGCAGGTAGTCCGGGATGCGCACCAGCTCCCAGGCCTGGAGCTGCGCCGAGGTGGCGAAATCGTCTATGGCAATATCCTCGATCCCGGTGGGATGGGTGACCAGCGACTTGACCTTGCCTGTGAGGCTATCCGGAAACCGGGCCATCTCCGACCTCGCGCCGCTGGCGCATCATCATAGAGGATTCGCGCGGGCTGGTCAAATCCGGGCCATCCGGTTCCGCGCCGGGACCGGGAGCGGACGTACTGGGCCCGCGGTCCGCGCTCGGCATGATCCAAAGGTTCCGAGCGAGCTGCGCCCAAAGCCCTATCGAATGAGGCGACAGGTTGCTTGAAAGTCACGCGCGACCTAGCTAGGATACGGCCTCGTGCGCTAAGGAGGCCTTGGGCTGCTTGTCCAGGCTGCGCCTCGGCAGGCGGACCCTCCTAGGGTAAAGCTTCTCGAAACAGCACACGGCGGTAGGGTCGCCGGCGTTCTCCAACGAGAAGGTCGGTGACAGTGCAAGCCAGCTCATCGGTTCCGGTTCAGGCCGGAACGGAGGCTGGCTTTTTTTTGGCGGACTGGAGCCTCTATGGCCGAATGGGCAGAGGAGCCTTCGGGCGGCCCTGAGCTGCTGACGGCCGCGGAGCGAGCCCATCTCCGGGCCTTGGTCACGCAGGCGAGCGAGGCCGTTGCCCGGAACTGGCCTGTCCGCACGATCATTGCCCGGAACCCGCTGGAGGGGCCAGTTCGACGGCGGTAGCCTGCCAGGCCGTCACTGTCCGCACGATCATTGCCCGGAACCCGCTGGAGGGGTACGAGCATCTGCCGTTCGACCGGGCGGTGCGGCGCGGCATGGACCTGTTCGGCGGGCGCGGCTACCTGACGACCGACGAGTATCGGACGCTCTACCGCCAAGGCCGCATCACACGAGAGGATCTTCTCCAGGCGCTGCGAGACTGGCCGCCCCTCGCGGCTCTCCCATCGCCTGTGGTCATCGGCCCGCACCGCCTCGAGCCGCTTGAGGTCGCGTTCCTGGCCCTCGTCCATGGGGTGGAGGCTTCCGCCCCGGCGGGGCCGTCCCTGCCCGGTCCAGCGCCGGCCGCGGCGTGCGAGACGGACCTGTGGGAGGCCGCGCTGGCGCAAACGGCTAGGCTGCCGTGGGATCCGGCAGAGCCTCGGCCGATCCGCGCGGCGCCGGACCCGGGCGAGCTGACGTGTCGCAGCGAGCGGTTGCGGGGGCGCGACGGCGTCCAGCTCAACGAGCTGGTGAACCAACAGGCCATGAAATGGTGCCGGGCCTTCCTGGATGAAGGCCTGGCTGCCTGGCCCATGCCGAACCGGCAGCAGGGCTTCTTCCGCGCCTGGCGCAGCCTTGCGGTCCATGATCGCTCCATGGCCTTTCACGGAGTCCGAAGCTGGCCGCAGATCGTGCAGAGCCTCTCGGCGCAACCTGAAGACTGCATTGCCTGGGGCCTCCGCACCTTGAAGGTCCCGGAATCGGCCTGGCTCCCCTACCTGCAGCGTCACCTGGTGCAATTGCCGGGCTGGGCGGGGTTCATTCGGTGGCGGTCCCTCCAGCCGGACTATCCGATGCAGCGCTGCTACCCGGTGGACCCCACGGACTATGTGGCTGTCCGGCTGGTCTACGAGGTGGCCTTGGTGGACGCGGTGAGCGGAACCGAGGGAGCAAGCGCAGGGCCCCGTCCTGCCACGCAGGAGACCCAGGGGGACCCCGACGAGGGAGGTCGCCGGTCCAGGGCCCGGCTGCTGTTTCACCTGGCGCACTGGCTGGGGATCTCCGGGCCGACGCTCCGCCGGGCTTCGGTGAAGGAATGTCAGGCCTTGCTAGCCGTCCTCGATGCCGTTCCACCCGAGCAGCACGGGCCGATCTGGCAGGAGGCGTACGAGGGGGCGTACCGTCGCGCACTGCTGGCGCAAGTCGCCCCAGCCTCGCGCGTGGGCCCGCGGCTTTCCTCCTCTCCTGCCCGGCCGACCGCCCAGGCGGTCTTCTGCATCGATGTCCGCTCAGAAGTCTTTCGCCGGCATCTCGAAGCGCAAGGGGCGTATGAAACGCTGGGCTTTGCCGGGTTCTTCGGCGTGGCGCTGAGGTTCCGTCCCTTCGATCAGGAGAAGGAGCAACTGTTGTGCCCGGTGCTCATCTCGCCCAGGCACAAGGGGGTCGAGATTCCTGAACCGGGACAGGAGGAGCGGCTGCGGCGCTATCTGGGAGGATCGCGCTGGACGGGTGGGTTGCGGCATCTCGTGCACGCCCTCAAGGCCCACCCGCTCGCCTCGTACCTCGTGGTGGACCTCGTCGGGCTCGTCTATGGACTGGGTCTCCTCGGCAAGACGCTGCTTCGGTCGGTGACTCGCTGGCTCCGCGAGCTGGGAGGAGCGTGGCTGCTCCCCCCGGTGGCCACGACCATTGCGGTCGCCCCGCAAGCGGGCCCACGGGAGGCGAAGGCGGCGGGGCTGTCTCCGTCGGAACAGGCCGCCTTCGTCGAGACCGCCCTGCGCCTGATGGGCCTCACGCAACAGTTCGCCCCCCTGGTGTTGTTCTGCGGCCACGGGAGCACGTCGGAGAACAACCCGTTGGCCGCCGCGCTGGATTGCGGGGCTTGCGGCGGCAATCCAGGGGGCCCGAACGCCCGCGTGCTCGCGCGCATGGCCAACCATCCGGCGGTCCGGCGGCTGCTGCGCGAGCACGGCCTCGCGATCCCGGACGACACGTGGTTCGTCGCGGGCCGGCACGATACGACCCTGGATCGGGTGACGCTCTTCGAGGCAGAAGCCGTGCCGGAGAGTCACCGCAGGGTGCTCGCGGAACTGCGCGCCGCGCTGGACCAAGCCGGGCTGGGCGCGGCACGCGAGCGTTGCCGACGGCTGCCTGGCGGGCGCCGGGTCTCCACGCTCCAGGAGGCCGCTCGGCACGTGCGTCGGCGCAGCGCCGATTGGGCGCAGGTCCGCCCCGAGTGGGGACTCTCGGGCAACGCGGCCTGCGTGATTGGGAGACGGGTACTGACCCGCGGGCTGAATCTGGAGGGGCGGGTGTTTCTGCATTCCTACGATCCCGAACAGGACGAGCACGGCACGTACCTGGAGTTTCTGATGACCGCCCCGTTGCTCGTCATGAAGATGATCAATCTTCAGTATTACTTTTCCGCCGTGGACCCCTGGACCTACGGGAGCGGCAGCAAGGTGCTGCACAACGTGGTCGGCGGCGTGGGCGTCATGGTGGGGCGGGAAAGCGATCTCCAGACAGGGTTGGCCCTCCAGTCGCTCACGGACGGGTTGGCCCGCGTGCATGAGTCCCTGCGGTTGCTCACGATCATCGAAGCGCGGACGGGCGTCGTCGAAGCCATCATCGGGCGGCATCGGGAGCTGCGCGAGATGTTCGACAACCACTGGGCCCGGCTCGTGACCGTGGATCCGGTGACGGGCGAGAGTTGGCGCTACCGGCCTGGCGGTCGCTGGCTGCCCTGCTCGGTGCGCTCGGAGGCGGCATGAAGGACCTCCTCAGGCGGGCCACCCTGCTCTTCCTGCTCTGGTTCGCGCTCTCCGGGCAGAGCGACCTGTTTCATCTGGGGACAGGCCTGCTGAGCGCGTGGGCCGTGGCGTGGCTCGCCGCGCGCGGCCGGGGCGGCGAACCCGGGCCGTTCCCCTGGAGGCGCTTGCTGGGGTACCTCCCCTGGCTGTTCACGCGTATCGTGGTGAGCAACCTGCATGTCACCGCGCTGGCCTTGCACCCTCGCCTGCCCATCGCGCCGCGGCTCCTGCGGTATCGGACCGCGCTCGAGGAGCCCGCGGCCAGAGTGCTGCTGGCCAATTCCATCACCTTGACACCGGGCACCATCACGGCCGAGCTGGACGGCGACGAACTCGTGGTCCACGCGCTGGACGAGGCCTCGGCCGCGGATCTGGAGACGGGCTTGCTCGAACAGAAGGTCGCCTGGGTCTTCGCGCGCACAGGATGAGCGGGATGCACAGCCTGCTGCTCGGCGTGTTTGTGGCGCTGGTCGTGTTGATGGTCGTCTACCTCTACCGGATGGTCCGGGGGCCGACCCTCTTCGACCGGCTGCTCGGGCTCAACGGCCTGTCCGGCCAGGTGATCGTGCTGATGCTGGTCATCGGGACGCTCTACGAGCGCCTGGACATGTTCGCCGACATCTCGGTCGGCTACGCGCTGCTCAACCTGATCGGCGCGGTGGCGGTCACGAAGTACCTCGAGCTGAAGGGGACGCCGGAGGAGGCGCCGGCACGGCCGTCCCAGGAGGTGGACCGGTGAGGCTCGTCGGTGCGCTGTTGGTCCTGGTCGGGCTTGGCTTCGCGACGGTCGCGGCGGTTGGCCTGCTGCGGTTTCCCGATGTGTACAGCCGGTCGCACGCGGTCGGGATCACCGATACGCTCGGGCTGACCCTCCTCATCGGGGGGCTGGCGTGCTACGAGGGCCTCACGCTCACCGCGCTGAAGCTGCTCCTGATCGTCGGGTTTCTCTTGCTGGTCAATCCCGTGATCGCGCATGTGACCGCGCGGGCTGCCTTGCGGTGCGGGCTGCGGCCCTGGACGCGCCAGGAGCGATGACGCGATGCATCTCTGGGTCAACAACTCATTGCTCGTGCTCCTCGTGCTGACGGCCAGCGGGGCGATCCTCATGCGCGATTTGATCGGCGCGGTCTTGATCCTGGCCTGCTACAGCTTCGTCCTGGCCCTCATCTGGGCCGCCCTGGGGGCGGCGGACGTGGCGTTTACCGAGTGCGTGGTCGGCGCCGGGCTCTCAACGGTGTTTTTTCTGCTCACCCTGTTTGCCACCTCGCCTGTCGTAGCGCGCCAGCCGCGCCCGCGGTACCCCTGGCTGGCCGTGGCCGGGCTGGTGGCCCTGGGGGGCCTGCTGGTCCTCGGGGCGCGCGATCTGCCCCGCATCGGCGATCCGCTCTCGCCGCCCAACGTCCATGTCTCCCCGGCTTACCTGCAGCGGAGCCTGGACGAGACGCGCACGCCGAGCGTGATCACCTCCGTCATCATGGACTATCGCGGGTTCGATACGCTGATCGAGACCACCGTGATCTTTACGGCCGGGATCGCTGGGTTGCTGCTCCTCCGGAGAGACCATGGACCGTCCGCATGACAGCCTGATCGTGCAGATGGTGACCCGCGCGCTCGTGCCAGTCATTCAACTGTACGCCGCCTATGTGGTGTTCCACGGGCAGGTCAGCCCGGGCGGCGGCTTTGTCGGCGGCGTGGCCTTCGGCGCGACGTTGCTCCTCGTGCTGCTGGTCTTCGGGAACGGACGCGCCGCGCGGGACATCCGGCAGATGGCAGCCTGTGGCGAAGGGTTGGGCCTGCTCCTCTTTGCGGCGGTCGGAGGGGCCTGCTTCATCGGCCTGGGCGAGTACCTGAACTATGCCAGTCTCCCCGTCTTCGGGATGGACGTGCCCACGCGCCGATACCTGGGGATCCTCATCACCATGGTGGGCGTGGCGGTGGACGTGGCGGTGGTGGGCATTTCGATCTTCTTCAGCTTGTCGTCGCCGGCTTCGGAGGACCCGACGCATGATTGAAGACTGGCTCGGTCGGACCAACTTTCTCGTCTTTGTGTTCCTGTTCCTCTGGGGGCTGTCCATCATGCTCACGCACCATCACCTGGTGAAGAAGCTGATCGGCATGTACCTGGTGCAAACCAGCGTGATGCTCTTTTTTCTGACCCTCTCCGCCAAGGTCGGCGGCACGGTGGCCGTGTTGCTCCCGACCGCCGGGCCCGTTCGCCCGGAGGCCTACGCGAACCCCTTGCCGCCCGCGCTCATGCTCACGGCGATCGTCGTCGGCGTGGCGACGTTGGGAGTCTCCCTCGCCCTCGTCATCCGGATCTATCGCCGGTACGGCACCCTCAATGAGGTGGAAGTCTATCAACGGATGCAGGAATGACGAGGCACCTTCCCGTTCTGCTGTTCTTGACCCCCTTCTTCACGGGGGTCGCTCTGCCGGCCGTGGCCTTGGTGCGGCCGGCCTGGTGCCGCCCGCTGGCCCTGGGGGCGCTCGCGATGATGTGCGGGGTCGCTGGCGTCGGCGTCTCGCTCGTGGCCCAGGCGGGCCCGGTGCACTACGCGTTCGGTGGTTGGGCCCCTCCGCTCGGGATCGAATGGGTCCTCGACGGCTTGAGCGCCGTGGTGCTGCTGCCGATCAGCGGCCTCGCCTTCGCGGCGGTCTGGTACGGAGGGCCCACGCTGAGCCCGGCTCTGGCCGGCAAGGCCATGCCGTTCCACACCCTCCTCCTGCTGCTGGTCGCCGGCCTGACGGGGATCGTGCTCGCGGCCGATCTGTTCAACATCTTCGTGTTCGTCGAGGTGACCTCCCTATGCGCGTACGCTCTGGTCGGCATGGCGGGCGCGGCGGCGCTGATGGCGGCTCTGCGGTATCTGATCCTGGGGACGCTGGGAGCGTCGCTCTATTTGCTCGGGGTGGCCTATTGTTACGCCGCGACGGGAACGCTGAACATGGCCGATCTCGCGCAGCGACTCCCCGGGCTCCGGGATTCTCAGGCGGTGCTCTGGGGACTGGTGCTGATGATGGTCGGCTTGAGCATCAAGATGGCGTTGGTGCCCTTGCATGGCTGGCTCCCGGACGCCTATACCCATGCCCCGGATGCCGTCAGCCCGCTCATCGCCCCGCTGGTCACGAAGGTGGCCCTCTACGCCATGGTCCGGATTCTGTACTGGGTGGCCGGCGCCGGCATCGTGCGCGACCACTTGCCGCTGCTGGCCTATTGGGGCTGGCTGGGTGCGGTCGCGACGATGGTCGGGGCGTTGCTGGCCTTTGCCCAGCAGAATCTCAAGCGGATGTTCGCCTACGCCGGCGTCTCTCATCTGGGGCTGGTCGTGCTCGGGATCAGCCAGGGCACGCCCACCGGCCTGGCCGGCGGCATCTTCTATCTCATCATCGATGCAGTCATGCAAGCGGGGCTGTTTTTCTTCGCCGGGGCGGCGATCCGGCAATGCGGCGCCGCCGAGCTCGATGAGCTTGCCCGGATGCGGGGGGGCATGGCCTGGACCCGGACCCTGCTCGTGCTCACCGGCGTCTCGATGGTGGGGTTCCCCCCGACCGGCGGATTCTTCGGCAAGTGGTACCTGGTCCTCGGCGCCCTCGAGGCCCGGAACTACGCCGCGGTGCTGGTGATCCTCGCCGTCACGTTGGTGACGCTCGCGTATTTCGCCAAGGTGTTCGAGCGCGTGTTTCTCGAGCCGGCCCCGGCGGGGACCCCGCCGCCGGCGGAGGTGCCCTGGCCCATGCGCCTGAGCATGGGGATCGTGATGGCGGGGATCGTGGGGCTAGGGCTCTTCAGCGACGCGATCATCGGATTCCTCGGCGCACTGGTCGTCCCGAAGGGCGTATGACCGCGCACTACGCATGGCTCCCGTTCCTCCCGCTGCTCGCCTGTGCCGCCATCGCGCTGGGCATTCACCGCCTTGCCGGGCCGAGCCACCGCGTGGCCGTCGCCGCCGTCGGCGCGTCCTTTACGCTGTCGGTGGCGGCGCTCCTCCACGTGGCCGCCGACGGCCCCTTCGTCGTGCCGCTGGGCACCTGGCTGCAATCGGGGGCCCTGCTCGTGGCGGCCGCTTGGCAGTTCGATGGCTTGTCCGTCGTGCTGCTGGTGCTCGTGACCGGCGTGAGCGGCCTGGTGCACGTCTTCGCCTGCCGGTACATGGAGGGAGATCCCCGCTATGACCGCTTCTTTGCCGTGCTCGCGCTCTTCACCGGCTCGATGCTGGTCCTGGTGCTGAGCACCAACCTCCTCCAGGTCTACATGGGCTGGGAGATCATGGGCCTCTGCTCGTACCTGTTGATCGCCCATGCGGGGGAGCGGGTGGCGGCGGCGCGGGCGGCCACGAAGGCTTTTCTCGTGAACGGGGTGGCGGACTTGGGCCTGGCCCTAGGCATGGTCCTGGCCTACCGGACGTTCGGCACGCTCGACCTGCCCGCCATCCTGGAGGCGGCGCCGGGCAAGGCCAGCGAGACCGTTGACCTGCTGGGTTGGGCGGGACTCCACTGGCCTACCCCCTCCCTCGCGTTGATCGGTATCCTCCTGTTCTGCGGGGCGATGGGGAAGTCAGCGCAAGTCCCCCTGCATATCTGGCTGCCCTATGCGATGGAGGCGCCGACGCCCGTGTCGGCGTTGATCCATGCCGCGACGATGGTCAATGCGGGCGTCTATCTGGTGGTGCGGCTGGGGCCGCTGTACCAGCAGGCCCCCGCGGCCATGGTCCTGGTCGCGGCCGTCGGGGCGATCACCGCGCTCTTCGCCGCGCTCGTAGCCCTTACGCAGAGCGACATCAAGCGCATCCTGGCCTACTCGACGATCAGCCACCTGGGCTTCATGATGCTCGCGGCCGGGGTGGGCGCGCCGCTGGCCGCGATCTTTCATCTCGTGGCGCACGGCCTGTACAAGGCGTTCTCGTTTCTGGCCTCGGGAAGCGTCGTGGGCCACCTCCCGGCCGCGCCTGCGCACGCGGCGCATGCGCCGGAGTCGCTCCCCGGCAGGGTGAAACCGGGCCCTCTGGGTCTCGCCCTGCTCCTGGCCCTGCTTCCCCCGCTGTTCCTCTATGCGACGCCGTACCGGCACCTGTGGGCGGCGGCGACCGGATCGTTCGCCCGGCCTGTCTTCTGGGCGATGAGCCTTGCGGCCGTCTTCCTGGCCGCGAGGGCCTGCGTCGGCTGGCTGGTGCGCGCCCAGGCCCAACCGATCCCCTCAGGCTGGGAACCGGTGCGAGGGGTGTACGAGGGTCGTCGGTGGCTGTTTGCGCCGCGCGTGCTGGGAGCCGGCGCGCTCGGCGCCGGTTTGCTCTTCGCAGGGTTCGGGTGGTTCTGTTCCGCTGCCGCCGCGCTGCTGGCGCCCGTGCTGCTGCCCGGTTGGGCTGAGGTCGGTCTGGCGGTGGGCCCGCTCGAGGGGCTGGCCGTGGGAGCCGCTGCGGCGCTCGCCGGCTGGGCGGCCGGGGCGGTC
>CAZTUO010000007.1:13829-29738 GCA_964616355.1 uncultured Nitrospira sp. | reverse complement strand
ACTATCTCGTCTGGGCCATCCTGGCGATCATGCTGGTGGTGGCCTGGCCTCAGCTCATGCTGTTCCTGCTCTTCGCAGGCTATGCGCTGCTGGGGCCGGTCGAACGTGGCGTGTGGGGGATGGCCAAGGCCTTGGGCCGGAGGGGACCGGTTCCGCCGGAACCGTCGGCAGTGGAGACGAAGGACTGACGACCAGAGCGACAGGACGCAACGGCGCGGAAGAGGAGGAGTGGGCGTCGCGGACGGAGAGAGCTGGTGGGGAGCCGCTTCACGGACGCGATGCGAGCCAGCCCGTCGGGCGCTGAACTCGCTTAAAGGGCGGCCGGGCCCGCGGGCACCGGCCGCCGAATCAGGGTGGTCCCACGGAGCGCGACGAGCCTTCGTCCCTGGCCGGGAGGAAGGCTTTTCTATTTTGGGGGGAGCAGGGCCATGACGCGGATGATCCGGATCTTTGACACCACCTTGCGCGACGGGGAGCAGTCCCCGGGCGCCAGCATGAACGTCGAGGAAAAGGTGATGATCGCCAAGCAACTGGCCCGGCTCAACGTGGACATCATCGAGGCGGGGTTCGCCTACAGCTCGCCGGGCGACTTTGAGGCGGTCCGGCGCATCGCGCAGGAGGTGGAGGGGCCGACGATCTGCAGCCTGGCGCGGGCGAGACCGGAGGACATTGACCGCGCCTGGGAGGCCCTCAAGGGGGCGCCCAAGGTGCGCATCCACACGTTCCTGTCGACCTCTGACATCCACCTCAGGCACCAGTTCCGGATGACCCGGGCCGAGGCGCTCAAGCGGGCGGTCGAGATGGTCCGGCGCGCGCGGAGCTACGTCGCGGACGTGGAGTTCTCCCCGATGGACGCGACGCGCTCGGACCCTGCCTTCATGCACGAGGTCTTGGAGGCGGTGATCGAGGCCGGCGCCGCGACCGTGAACATCCCGGATACGGTTGGGTACACGACCCCGCAGGAGTTCGGGCGCCTGATCCGGGGCATCCGCGAGAAGGTCCGCAACATTGATCGGGCGGTGATCTCCGTGCACTGCCACAACGACCTCGGGCTCGCGGTCGCCAACTCGCTTGCCGCGGTGCTGGAGGGGGCCGGGCAGGTGGAGTGCACGATCAACGGGATCGGCGAGCGAGCCGGGAACGCCTCGTTGGAAGAGATCGTGATGGGCCTGCGCACCCGCAAGGATTTCTACGGGGTGGATACCGGCATCCGCACGGAAGAGATCACCAAGACCAGCCGGCTGGTGAGCAAGGTCACGGGCATGGTCGTCCAGCCGAACAAGGCGATCGTCGGGGCGAACGCGTTCGCGCACACCTCCGGAATCCATCAGGACGGGCTGCTGAAGGAGAAGAGCACCTACGAGATCATGCGGCCCGAGTCAGTCGGGCTGGTCCAGAGCAAGCTCGTCATGGGTAAGCTCTCGGGCCGGCACGCCTTCCGGACCAAACTGGAGGAGCTTGGCTACAAGCTGAGCGAGGCGGAGCTCAACCGCGCCTTCGCGCGATTCAAGCGGCTGGCCGATCAGAAGAAAGAGGTTTACGAGGAGGATCTGGAAGCAATCGTCTCCGAGGAGATCGCCAAGGTCCCGGAGCGCTACGTGCTCAAGCGCCTGTCCGTCGAGAGCGGCACCGACAAGGTGCCGACGGCCCAGGTGGAGCTGGAGATAGACGGGAAGCTCGTCGCGCAGACCGGGACAGGCGACGGGCCGGTGGACGCGGCCTACCGGACCATCGCGGCGATGACCCGGACCAAGAGCCGGCTCCTGATGTACGCGGTCGAGGCGATCACGGGCGGTACGGAGGCGCAGGGCGAGGTGTCAGTGCGGGTCGAGGAGGGCGGCAAGACCACGACCGGCCACGGGGCCGACACGGACATCATCGTGGCCTCCGCGAAGGCCTATCTGAACGCGCTCAACAAGCTGGCCTTCTGGGCCTCCAAGCACTTCGATCCGGAGCGGAAGGCTGGCTTGATTTGGCAGTAGGCGCGGGGTACAGTGACGCGGAACGCGGCAGGATGCGCACCCCAGGGAGCAGCGCGTGAAGGCGACGATCGCGGTGTTGGCGGGCGACGGGGTCGGGCAAGAGATCGTGCCCGAGGCATTGAAAGTGTTGAAGGCGGTCGGCGAGCGCTTCGGGCACGAGTTCGACTGCGTGCCTGGTGACGTGGGCGGCCGCGCCATTGACAAGGTCGGCGTCCCCCTGCCGCAGGAGACTTTGGCCCTCGCGAAGCGCAGCGACGCGGTGCTCCTGGGGGCGGTCGGCGGCCCCAAGTGGGAAGGGCTCGACTACAGCCTGCGGCCCGAACGGGCGCTGCTCGGCCTCCGGGAGCAGCTCGGGCTCTTCGCCAACCTGCGGCCTGCCAAGCTCTACCCCGGGCTTGCGGAGGCCTCGACGCTCAAACGGGAGGTCATCGAGGGCATCGACCTGCTCGTGGTCCGGGAGCTGACGGGCGGGATCTATTTCGGCAAGCCGAAGGGCATTGAGCGGACGCCGGAAGGCGAACGGGGGATCAACACGGAGGTCTATACCACCGCGGAGATCCGGCGCATCGCCAAGGTCGCGTTCGAGGCGGCACGGAAGCGCCGGCGCAAGGTGACCTCCGTGGACAAGGCGAACGTGCTCGAGTCGTCCGAGCTGTGGCGGCGCGTCGTCACTGACGTGCACCGCGACTATCCCGACGTCGAGCTGACCCACATGTACGTGGACAACTGCGCGATGCAGTTGATCCGCAATCCCAGGCAGTTCGACGTCCTCGTGACGACGAACCTCTTCGGCGACATTCTGAGCGACGAGGCCGCGATGCTGACCGGCTCGATCGGAATGCTCCCCTCGGCGAGCCTCGGTGCCTACAGGGCGCTCTACGAGCCGATCCACGGGAGCGCGCCGGACATCGCCGGGAAGAATCTGGCCAACCCGATCGCGACGATCGCGTCGGTCGGCATGATGCTGCGCTACACCTTCAAGCTGGACAAGGAGGCGGAGGCGGTCGAGCGCGCCATCGTGCAAGTGCTCGACGCGGGCTACCGGACGAAGGACATCCACAGTCCTGGCACGACGCTGGTCGGCACGATGCAGATGGGTGACGCGATCGCCGAGCGCGTTCGGGAGCGCTGAGCATGCCTGTCGGCGCCGCGCTCCACCGGATCCGCCCCGGGACGATCGGGACGCTCGCCGGGACCGGGGAGCCTGGCTATGCGGGCGACGGCGGCCCGGCGGCGGCTGCGCGGCTGAACGAGCCCAAGAGCCTGGCCCTCGACGGCCGCGGCCACCTGTACATCGCCGACGCCGAAAACCACGTGATCCGCAGGGTGGACCTCGAGACCGGGCTCATCGTCACGGTGGCGGGGCACCCGCCGGGGGCCGCCGACGGGATCTCCCGGCCGCTCGAGGCAGCGTCCGCGGGTGTGGAGGACGACGATCCGCTGGCCGATCCGCCGCCGCCCCAGGGCCGGGTTGTCCAGCTCGCCGACCTGAGCGGGACCGTCCGGTTCGTCGTCGGGTCGGCCGCCGGGGGGCGATTTCACGGGGACGGCGGCCCGGCGGTGGACGCGGCACTCCATTTCCCCTCGGCCGTCGTGGTGGACAGGGACGGCCACCTCTACATCGCCGACACGATGAACCATCGGGTCCGGCGGGTGGATGCGGCGACCGCGGTCATCACGACCGTGGCGGGCACCGGTCAGCGGCGGTACTCCGGCGACGGCGGGCCGGGGACGGCCGCCGCGCTCAACGAGCCGTCGGCGCTGGCGCTGGACGGGCGTGGCGGGCTCTACATCGCGGACCAGAGCAACCACCGGGTCCGCCGGCTGGACCTCGCGACGGGGATGATCACGACGGTTGCGGGCACCGGGGAGGCGGCCTACTCGGGCGACGGCGGCCCCGCGGCCGCGGCGGCGCTCGCGGGGCCGAGCGGGCTGGCGGTCGGCCCGGATGGCGCGCTCTACATCGCCGATACGTTCAACGGCCGCATCCGGAGAGTCGAGCCCGGAACTGGCGTGATCAGCACGGTGGCGGGCGACGGAAGCGAGTATCGCTACCAGGGGCGTCCGGGGGAGTTCTCGACGAGCGTCTCGCGCCCCTATGGGATCGCGGTCGAGCCGGCGGGACACGTGCTCCTGACCGACTCCGACAGCCATCTGATCCGGCGTTGGGACTGCCGGAAGCGGATCATCACCGTCGTGGCCGGGAATGGGCTCGCCTGGTTCGCGGGCGACGGCGGGCCACCGGGCGAGAGCAGCTTGAACTATCCCTTCGGCGTCGCCGTGGACCCCGCGGGGAACATCTACATCGCCGACACGTTCAACCACCGGATCCGGCTGATCGCCGCGTAGAAGCGGTGGCGCGGTGATCAGTGATGAGGGATGGGTGAAGAGGACAGGAAGGGGACAGAGGGAATGCTGAGGAAGAAGGCGGCCTACACGGTGGCCGTCGTCGGCGCCACCGGAGCGGTCGGGGCCGAGATGGTCGCGGTGCTCGAGGAGCGGAAGTTTCCGGTCGAGACCCTGGTCCCGCTGGCCTCCGCGCGCTCGGCGGGCGGCTCCGTCGCCTTTCGTGGCGCCGACGTGACTGTCGGGCTGCTGAACCGGGACTCCTTCGACGGGGTGGACATCGCCCTGTTTTCGGCCGGCAGCGACGTTAGCCGGGAGTTCGCGCCGATCGCCGTGAAGGCCGGCGCGGTCGTCATTGACAACAGTGCGGCCTGGCGGATGGACAAGGCGGTGCCGCTCGTCGTCCCTGAAGTCAACCCGCACGACGTCCAGTGGCAGCAGGGCATCATTGCCAATCCCAACTGCTCGACGATCCAGATGGTCGTGGCCCTGAAGCCGCTCCACGATCGGGCCCGAATCCGGCGGGTGGTCGTGACCACGTTCCAGTCGGTCTCGGGCACGGGCAAGGAGGCCATGGACGAGCTGCTCGAACAGTGCCGGGCTCTGCTGAGCTTCCGCCCACCGCAGCCGAAGGTCTACCCGTTCCAGATCGCCTTCAACTGTCTGCCGCACATTGACGAGTTTCTCCCGTCGGGCTATACGAAGGAGGAGATGAAGCTCGTCCACGAGACTCGGAAGATCCTGGGCGACGAGTCCATTCAGGTGACGGCCACGACGGTCCGGGTGCCCGTCTACGTCGGCCACTCGGAGTCGGTCAACCTCGAGACCGAACGGCCGCTGACGGCCAACGAGGCCCGGGCGATTCTCTCGACCGCGCCCGGGGTGCAGCTCTACGACGATCCCGAGCGGAAGGTCTATCCGATGCCGCTCGATGTCGCGGGCAAGGACGACGTCTATGTCGGCCGGATTCGCCAGGACGAGTCCATTCCTAACGGGCTGAACCTTTGGATCGTGGCCGACAACCTCAGGAAAGGGGCGGCGCTGAACGCGGTCCAGATCGCCGAGCTGCTCGTGAGGTGAACATGGCCGAGTGGAGCGGCTTGGGGAAAGCCCTCATCGCCCTCGGGACGCTGATCGCGCTCGTCGGCGCCCTGGTGCTGCTCGCCGCCAAGCTGCCGACCCTCAGCGGGGGGCTCGGCTGGCTGGGGCGGCTGCCGGGCGACATCTTCATCAAGCGGGACAACTTCACCTTCTACTTTCCTCTGACGACCAGCCTGTTGATCAGCGTGATCGTGAGCCTGTTGGTGTATCTGTTGTCCCGGCGGTAGCCATGGCGAGGCGCGGAGCGATCTGGCTCTGGGCGGGTGTGGTGGTCGCAGTCGCGGCGGGTCCGGCCCGCGGCAGCCAGGACATCCGCGTGTTGCTCTTCGAAGACGCCGGTCGGGTCGTGGTCGCTGCTGAGCGCGTGATTGTCGCGAGGGTGCCACCCGGCACGGAGCGGACGTTCCGTAGCCCCCTGGTCGTCGCGGCGGAGCAGGGCAAGCTGACCGTCAACGGCGGGGCACTCCGCGCGGACCGCGTCGTGTTGCGGGGCCCCCAGGATGAGCTGACGATCACGGTGACTGGGGGCCCGGGCCGGACCCCCCCGCAGGCGCATGTGCCGCCCGCCGGGCCTCTGGTGGTGGCCGGCCAGGTCCGGATCGTCGCCCGCGGCAAGGGGCTCTCGGTGATCAAATACGTCAAGGGCGTCGTGCCCTCCGAGATGAACTCCGCCTGGCATCTGGAGGCTCTGAAGGCCCAGGCTGTCGTGGCGCGCACGTACGCGCTGTACCAACGGCGCACCGCGGCGGGGCGGGACTACGATCTGGTGGCCAGCACGCAGGACCAGGTCTACCGCGGGCGGTCCAAGCGCGACGAGCGCGTCGAGCTGGCGGTGGAGGCGACGCGCGGCCTGGTGTTGACCTACGAGCGCGAGCCCATCTTCGCCGCGTTCTCCTCGACCGCGGCCGGACCGACCGAGGACGCGGTCAATGTCTGGGCCACGGACCTGCCCTATTTGAAGGGGGTGGAGTGCCCCTTCGACGTGAATTCTCCCTATTACCAGTGGCGGGCAGAGCTGCAGCTCACCGATGTCGAAGAAGCGCTGCGCCAGCAGGGGTTCGCCGTCGGAACCATTGCGACGCTGACGCCGGCCGCGTACAGCCGGGCCGGCCGTGTGACCCGGCTTCGGATCCTCCACTCGGGAGGCGAGCTGGTACTGCGCGGTGAGGAGCTTCGGAAGGCCTTGGGCTACACGGTGATCCCGAGCACCCAGTTCGACGCGCGGTTGGCGGGGCCGTCCGTGGTGTTCGCCGGCCGGGGCGCCGGCCATGCCGTCGGACTCTGCCAGTGGGGCGCGAAGGAAATGGCCGCGCTCGGCTACGCCTTCCCGGTGATTCTCCGCTATTATTTCCCCGGCACCGAGCTGGCGCCCTGGCCGCCGCGCAAGCCTTGATGCTGCTCAGCGAGTTTGATTTCCCCTTCGATCCCACCTTGATCGCCGATCGTCCTGTTGAGCCGCGAGACCAAGCCAGGCTGCTGGTGGTTTCCCGGGGAGGCGGAGCCTGCTCGCATCACCGTGTAGCCGATCTCCCCGCATTGCTGAAGCCCGGGGATCTGCTGGTCGTCAACGACACCAAGGTCCTGCCAGCGCGCCTCATTGGCCGGAAGCGCCCGCAGGGCGGACGGGTGGAGCTGCTGGTGCTCGCGTGCGGGGACGCCGGCACCGGGGAAGCGCTGGTCAAGGGGCGCCTGCGGCCCGGGCAGATGATTGACCTCGGGACCGGCCTCGTCCTGACCGTGCTGGGACCGGGTTCGGTCCCCGGAACCGTGCGGGTGTCGAGCGACCGGCCGCTGCGTGAGCTGGTGGGGGCGGTCGGGCAGGTCCCGCTCCCGCCCTATATCAAGCGGCCGCCGACGCCGGAGGACCGCGACTGGTACCAGACGATTTTCGCGCGCGAGGAGGGGGCCGTGGCCGCGCCCACAGCGGGCTTGCACTTCACGGACTCGCTCCTGCAGACCCTCCGGGATCGCGGTGTGGACAGGGTCTCGGTCACGCTCCACGTGGGCCCGGCGACGTTTCGGCCTGTGACGGCCGAGCGGATTGAGGAGCACGTCATGGGCATGGAGCGGTACGTGATCGCGCCCGAGGTTGCCGCCGCGGTCAACCTGGCGAAGGCCGAAGGGCGGCGCGTCCTCGCCGTCGGCACGACGGTCGTGCGGGCGCTGGAGTCCGCGGCCGACATGTCCGGAGCGGTGGCTGCTGGCGAGGCCGAGACCGGCCTGTTCATCACGCCCGGCTACCGCTTCCGGATCGTGGATGCCCTCATGACCAACTTCCACCTGCCACGCACGACCTTGCTGATGCTGGTCTCGGCCTTCGCCGGCCTGGAGCGGCTGCGGGAGGCCTACCGGGAGGCAATTCAGGCACGCTATCGGTTCTACAGTTATGGGGATGCGATGCTGATTCTGTGAGGGCTGAGCGCTTCCTGCTGACGGCGGAACGCCGATGGCTGTCCGCTCAGAGATATTCCTTGCGGATCTGGATGGGGATTCTGGCTTTGAGGGCCTCCTTGTAGGCGGCGATGGCGCGCTGCTGCTTCTGGAAGAGGAAATCCTGCAGGATCCGTTCGTTCGCCGATGGACCAGCGCCCGGTTCGGCTTGAGCCTGCCGCACCATGAGCGCCTGCGCCTCCGCGATTTCGGCGGGGGTCAATGCGACCGAATCCCGGATGACGGTCCGCGCCTTCTCGGCCAGCAGCTCGACCCGGTGGAGCGCCTCGAAGCTGGCCGGGGTCAGCCGGTTGGCGGCAAGGATTCGCTTGTACAGCTCGGGGTCGAACTTGCCGTTCCGCTGGAACTCCTCGATCTTGAGAATGGAATCGCGCAGCTCGTCGGCGGAGACGGTCAGGCCCAGCTCCTTGGCGGCAATGGTCCAGATCTTCCCCTCCACCAGGCTCTCGATCACGAACTGCTTGAGCGAGTCCTCCTTGAATTCACCCTGGACCTTGTCCCGGTAGAACCGGTAGGTGCTTTCGTAGGTGCGCCGGTATTCGTCCCGGCTGATCGTCAAATCCCCGACGGAGGCCACGGCGTTGGACTCCTGCTCCGTAAACCCCCACCAGCCCATGGTGATGACGAAGGCGACCGCGAGCAGGCCCATGATGGTCTTGAGCAGCCACGGGTACTTGCGCGCACTTTCGCGCATCAGCTTGATCATAGGGGCCCTCAACGCCTGCCGCGAAAACGGAGGTGATTCTACCCGTCGTCCTTGCGAAAACGCAAGGGTTCCAGAAGCGGGCTCGGCCCGTTTCCCGAGACAGGCCGCTCTGTTTGTGCTCTGGCATTAAATTTGTTATACTGACCCGCTAATTACGCGGGAGATTGGGGAAAACCGTGTGGAGCCAACCCCACTAGCCCTGGGGGTGATTCCCAAGGCGCAAATCCTTAATCGGTTCATTGCGAAGCTGGTGGATGCCATTATCGTGGCCGCCGTGAGTCAGTTCGCTCCGCCCGTCGGCTGGTTGGCGGGGCTGACGTATGTGCTGATCGCAGACGGGCTTTCGGGAGGGCGGAGCATCGGCAAACGGTTGATCGGGTTGCAGACCGTCATCTGGCTGACCAAGGACGCCGCGGGCTTCAAGGAGTCCATCATCCGGAACCTTCCCTTCGCGCTGGCATACCTGCTCTTCCCCATCCCCTTTATCGGGTGGGCGATCGCCTTTGTCATCACAGCCTTTGAAGCGCTGCTCATCATCGGAAACGCGCAGGGACTCCGGTTGGGGGATGAGATTGCGCGCACGCAGGTGCTGGACATCGGAGAGCTGGATCGGCCGGACTGAGGCGGGTCGGCTCCTCGGGACGGCCGCACGTGCGGGCGCCGGGTTGACGAAAGGACAGGGGCGTGGGACTGACAGGCGATATCCTCGGCTGGTTTTCCAATGACCTCGCCATCGACCTCGGGACCGCGACGACGCTGGTCTACGTGAAGGGCAAGGGGATCGTCCTGAACGAGCCCTCGGTCGTGGCTGTCGAGAAACGGACCGAGAAGGTCCTCGCGGTCGGCGCGGAGGCGAAGAAGATGCTCGGTCGGACGCCAGGCAACATCGTGGCGATTCGGCCGATGAAGGAGGGGGTCATTGCCGACTTCGAGATGGCTGAGCGGATGCTCAAGTACTTCATCACGAAGGCGCACAACCGCAGCACCTTCGTCCGGCCCCGCATCATCATCGGCGTGCCGTCCCGGATCACCCAGGTCGAGCAGCGCGCGGTCCGCGACTCGGCGGAGCTGGCCGGCGCCCGGGAGGTGTACCTGATCGAGGAGCCGGTCGCTGCCGCGATCGGCGCGGGGCTCCCGATCACGGAGCCGTCCGGGAACATGGTGGTGGATGTCGGGGGTGGCACCACCGACATCGCCGTGATCTCGCTCGGCGGCATCGTCTACAGCGAGTCGGTCAAGGTGGCGGGCGACCGCATGGACGACGCGATCATGAACTACGTCAAGAAGAAGTACAACATCCTGATCGGCGAGCATATGGCGGAGCGGGTCAAGGTTGAGATCGGCTCGGCCTACCCGCTCGAAGAGAAAAAGACGATGATGATCAAGGGGCGGGATCTGATCTCGGGCATCCCCCGCACGCTCATGGTGGATGACGCCGAGATCCGAGAAGCCTTGCAGGAGCCGATCGGCACGATCGTCAACGCGATCAAGGTGGCGCTGGAAAACACGCCGCCGGAGCTGGCCGGGGACATCATTGATCGTGGCATCGTGCTCACCGGGGGCGGGTCCCTGCTCAAGGGTATGGACACCCGCTTTCGCGAGGAGACCAACCTGCCCATCATCACGGTCGACGATCCACTGACCTCCGTCGTCCTGGGGGTTGGGAAGATCCTCGACGAGCTGGATCTCCTCCGAAAGGTCTCGGTCATGTCGCAGTGCAGCAGTTCCCGCTGAGGACCCCATCCCGCATTGCGGATGGCCATGTTGCGTTCGACATCCGGAGCTAGGCGGGCGACGCTGATCCTGTTCGGGCTGCTGCTCGCCCTCGTGTTTGTGCTGCCCCACCAGGGCCAGGCTCTGCTGCAGCGCCTCGGCCATCCGCTCGCCTGGGTCGTCGCCTACCCTGTCAACGTCCTGGCGGACCTGAACCGTAGCCTCGCCGAAGCCTGGGACGGGTATATCGCCTTGCACCGGGTGCATGAAGAAAACCGGCGGCTGCGCCAGGAGATCGCCGCGCTGCAGGGACAGCTCGGCGAGCTGCGGGAGACCGCCGCGGCGGCCCGGCGGCTGGCGTCGTTGCTCGAGTTTAAGACGTTTGTCGCGCCCCGGACGGTCGCCGCGCAGGTCGTCGGGCGCGACTCGACCAACTGGTTCCGCGGGCTGGTCCTGAACAAAGGTGAGCGCGACGGCGTGCGGGTGGAGATGGGCGTGATCACGCAGGCCGGGGCGGTCGGCCGCATCGTCAAGACAACGCCGTCTACCGCGGTCGTCCTGCTGATCAACGACCCGAACAACGCGGTGACAGGATTGATCCAGCGCACCCGCGACGAGGGCATCGTCGAGGGGACGCCCGCGAAGCGGGCGCGCATGAAGTACATCCCGCTCCTCTCCACGGTCCGCGAGGGCGACCTCGTCGTGACCTCGGGGCTGGGTGGGGTCTTCCCCAAGGGGCTGCCGATCGGCACCGTCGCCCGCATCGAGAAGGCCGAAGGCGAGCTGTTCCAGTCGGCCGAGCTCGTGCCCGCCGTAGAGTTCGCCAAGCTGGAGGAGGTGCTGGTGGTCACGTCGGTGTTTCCTGCCGAGGGAGGCGGCGAGCCCGCTGGGAGCCCGACCGCGGCGGACCGGGGAGAACGGCCGTGAAGGCGCTCCTGTATCTGCTGCTGGTGGTGGGGCTGGTGCCGCTCCAGACCACGGTGCTGGGCCACGTGAGTGTGCTGGACGTCCGGCCCGATCTGTGCCTGATCGCCGCGTGCCTCATCGGGTTCTTGGCCGGAGAGACGGAAGGCTTGCTGATGGGAGGCGCGCTGGGGTTCGTTCAGGATCTGTTCTCGGCTGGCGCCTGGGGGCTCAACCTGGCCGGGAAAGGGGCGGTCGGGTTCTTGGCCGGCCTCCTGTGGCGGCAGATGGCCAATCCGACGCCCCCGGCGATCCTGCTGGCTGTGCTGGGGCTCTCGCTGTTCTGCGGAACGATCTTCCTCGCGGCGCTCCGGATCGGGGGCGGCCTGCCCGATCCCTGGTTCGCGGTGCGCGCGGTGACGGTGCCGCAGGCCCTGCTCGACGGGGCGCTGGGGGCGGGCCTGTACTGGCTGTTGACGGCGTGGAGGCAGGGGCGCCTGGCAGCGAGCGATGACGTCCTGCGCCTCGGTCGGTAGCGGAGGCGTGGCCGAGGTTAGACGGTCCTGCAGTGGAAGGCGCGCATGGCGGAGTACGGGGCATCGCACGAGGACTTGCGGGAGCTGCAGCGGCGGCTGACGATCCTCAAAGTCGGCGTCGTCCTGGTGTTGCTGCTCCTGGGACTCCGCGCAGCCCAGCTCCAGATCCGGGAGGGGGCGTA
Source organism: uncultured Nitrospira sp. (assembly GCA_964616355.1). Taxonomy (GTDB): domain Bacteria; phylum Nitrospirota; class Nitrospiria; order Nitrospirales; family Nitrospiraceae; genus CAZTUO01. The sequence goes on along the minus strand of CAZTUO010000007.1, from coordinate 17,818 downwards.
CTACCGGGAGCTGTCAGAGGACAACCGGACCCGATCGGTTCTCCTGGAGCCGGCGCGGGGGCTGATCTACGACCGTAACGGGGTGCTGCTCGCGAACAACGTCCCGAGCTTCGGGCTGTACGTGACGCTGGAGGATGTCAAGGACCAGCGGGCATTGGTCAAGAAGCTGGTAGATCTGCTCGGGCTCGACGAAGCGGTGCTGCGGGCCAAGCTGGCCCAGCGTCGCCGGCAGCTGACGCCCGTGAAACTCAAGGACGGTCTCACCCTGCGAGAAGCCGCGCTCGTGGAGTCGCACCGGCTTGATCTCCCCGGAGTCATGATCCAGGCCCAGTCGAAGCGGAACTATCCGGCCGGAAGCGTAGCTGCGCATCTCATCGGCTATGTCGGTGAGGTCTCGGCGGAGCAGTTGGAGCAGGACGAGACCGGGGAGCTCCACCAGGGCAGCATCGTCGGGCAGTACGGGGTCGAGAAGACCTTCGACCGGGTGCTCAGGGGGCATCCCGGGCAGAAGACCATCGAAGTCAACGCGCTCGGCCACGAGAAGCGGACGGTCTCGGTGGAACGGCCGAGGGCGGGCGACGACCTGTATCTGACGATTGATATCCGGCTGCAGCGGCTGGCGGAAAGCCTGCTCGGTGGGGAGGCCGGTGCGATCGTGGCGCTCGATCCGCGGAACGGGGAAATACTGGCCATGGCCAGCCGCCCGGCCTTCGACCCGAACGTGCTCTCGCGCGAGCTGACGGGCCCACAGTGGGCGGCCATCGTGCAGGACGAGGGGCACCCGCTGACGAACCGGGCCACACAGGGCCAGTATCCGCCCGGCTCGACGTTCAAGATCGTCATGGCCGCGGCGGCGCTCGACACAAGCACGATCACCCCGGAGACCAAGGTGCGCTGCACGGGGGGCTACCAGTTTGGCAAGCGGCTGTTTCGGGACTGGAAGGCCGGCGGGCACGGCACGATGGACGTGTCCCAGGCCCTCACCCAATCCTGCGACGTCTTCTTCTACACTGTGGGGCAGCGCCTCGGAATTGACACGATCGCCGCGTATGCCAGCCAGTTCGGGCTGGGCCGCGAGACGGCCGTCGAGCTGCCCTCCGAGCGGATCGGGATCGTGCCCTCGACGAGCTGGAAGATCAGGGCACGGGGAGAGCCCTGGTTCCCCGGCGAGACGATCTCCGCCTCCATCGGGCAGGGCTATGTGACCGTCACCCCCCTGCAGATGGCCCAGCTCATCGCTGCGGTGGCCAACCAGGGCCGGAAGTATCGGCCTCGCGTCGTGCGCGCCATCATGGAGCGCGACACCGGTACCGTGCGCGCGCTGCCGGCTGCGCCTGCGGAAGCGTTGACGGTCAAGCCGGAGGTACTGGAGGTGATCCGACGGGCGCTAGCCGATGTCGTGACGAAGGGCACGGCGACGCGCGCCCGCTCGTCCCTGGTGGCGATCGCAGGCAAGACCGGGACGGCGCAAACCGCGGCGCTCCGGACCGGCTCGGAGGACCAGGTGCCGAAAAAGCTCCGTGACCATGCCTGGTTCGTCGCCTACGCGCCGACCGATGAGCCCCGGATCGCCGTGGCGGTCCTGGTCGAGCACATGGGCCATGGGGGCTCGGCGGCCGCGCCGCTGGCGAAGCAGTTGATCGAGGCGTACGTCGGACTGCCGGCGGCGGGCGCCGGAGCGCCAAGCCGGGCGGAGTCGCTGTGAGGAGTTGCTGGGAGAACCGCTGTGATTGACCGCGTCGCAGACAGCCAGGCGCTGGACAGCTTCGAATGGCGCTTCTTCGCGCTCGTGACGGCGATCCTCGCCGTCGGCGTCCTGTCCATTCACAGCGCGACCCACGCGCATCAGGCCGGCGGGATTCCGCTGTACCTGAAGCAGCTCGCCTGGATTGCGATTGGCGCGCTGGCGTTCATCGTCATGCTGCTGGTGGATTACCACGAGATCTGCCGGCTCTCGTACGTGCTCTACGCGATCGTGCTCGCGCTGCTGGTCCTCGTGCTGCTGGCCGGCAAGACCAGCCGCGGGGCGCAGCGGTGGTTTCCGATCGGCCCCTTCGCCTTCCAACCCTCGGAGTTCGCCAAGCTGGTGCTGGTCCTGGTGCTGGCGCGCTACTACGCCAGCCGGCCGCGTGACGGCTGGCTGCAGCGCGTGGTGCTGCCCGGGCTCATCATGCTGCCGGGCCTGCTCCTGATCCTCAAGCAGCCCGATCTGGGGAGCGGCCTCAGCTATCTGGCCATCTTTGTTGCGCTGGTCCTCCTGGTCGGCATCCGCTCCCAGGCGCTGGGGATCCTGCTGCTGGTTTCGCTGATGCTGTTCCCCTTTGCTTGGGAGATGGCCTGGAGCTCCCTGCGCGACTACCAGCGGGAACGGATCATGACGTTCGTGGATCCCGACTACGATCCGGCTGGCAAGGGGTACCACGGGCTCCAATCGCGCATCGCCATCGGATCGGGGGAGCTGCTCGGAAAGGGCCTGTACGGCGGGACGCAGAGCCAGTTGAAGTTTCTGCCCGAAGGACACACGGATTTCATCTTTGCGGTGTTTGCGGAGGAATGGGGGTTCCTCGGCGTGGTCGGGCTCCTGGCGCTCTTCCTGGGGCTGTTCCTGCTCGCGATGGAGATCGCGTCGAAGGCCAAAGACATGCTCGGATCGCTGCTCGCGGCCGGGGTGGTCGCCATGCTCGGCTTCTGCGTCCTAGTCAACATTGGCATGACGACGGGCGTCTTTCCGATTGTGGGGATTCCGCTGCCGCTGATGAGCTACGGAGGCAGCGCGACCGTCACGACGCTGGCCGCGCTGGGGTTGCTCTTGAACGTCAAGCGGCGACGCCTGACGTTGTTCTACTGAGCGTGAGGATGCGCCTGGGTGGCCGGCAGACGAGGCCGCCCGATCACTATCTAGCCGAGCCGTCCGCCGCGCGGCTGGCGCGCCCGAGGGGCTGGGAGCCTGTCCCCCGGTGGCCAGGCCGCCCGCTCGTCCAGACGGCGGGGAGAGACTATGGGGCAGGAGATTGCGATCAGCGTCACCCGGGAAGAGACCCGGGTGGCGGTGCTGGACAACCGCGTGGTGACCGAGCTCTATGTGGACCGCGCGAAGAACAAGGATTTCGTCGGCAACATTTACAAGGGCCGTGTGGCCAAGGTGCTGCCGGGTATGCAAGCTGCCTTCGTGGATATCGGCATGGAGCGCGCCGCGTTCATGCACGTGTCCGACCTGTCCACGGACACCGAGCCCGGGGACACGCTTGTGGATAGCGAGGAGGATGAGAAGGGCCCGGAGATGCCGCGCCCGCGCCGGCAGACGATGCGCCCGATCGAGGACCTGCTCCGCGAGGGGCAGGAAGTGATGGTCCAGATCTCCAAGGGGCCGATTGGCACCAAGGGGCCCCGGGTGACCACGTACATTTCGCTCCCGGGCCGGTACCTGGTCTTCATGCCGGGCGTGGACCACATCGGCGTGTCGCGTCGGATCCCTAAGGACGAGGAGCGGGCGCGTCTCAAGGAGATCATGAAGCGCCTGCGCAAGCCCGGCTGCGGCTACATTGTCCGCACGGTCAGCGAGGGCGTCAAGGAGGAGGACCTTAAGTCCGATATCGAGTTCCTGGCCGCCGTCTGGCAGGACGTGCTGAAGAACCGGGATCAGCTTCCCGCCCCCAGCCTGCTCCACTCAGACTTGTCCCTGCCCTTCCGGGTGGTCCGCGACCTGTTCACCAGGAAGGTCGAGCGGCTGCTCATTGATTCCAAACCGGAGTACGAAGCCGTCAAGGACTTCGTGCAGAAGTTCCTTCCCGACCAGACCTCGCGGGTCCACTATTACGACAAGGAGGAGAGCCTGTTCGATCACCTCGGCATCGAGCAAGAGATCGCGCGGGCTCTCAGCCGGAAGGTCTGGCTGAAGTCGGGTGGGTACATCGTCATTGACCACACGGAGGCCATGACGGTCATTGACGTGAACACCGGCCGGTACGTGGGCAAGCGGGACCAGGAGG
>CAZTUO010000007.1:0-13819 GCA_964616355.1 uncultured Nitrospira sp. | reverse complement strand
AACAACTTGGAGGCGGTCAGGGAGATCGCCTACCAGATCAAGCTGCGCGGGATCGGCGGCCTGATCATCATTGACTTCATTGATATGGAGCGGGAGAAGAACCGCGAGCGGGTGTACCAGGCCCTGGTGGACGCCATGGCGAGCGACAAGGCGCGCACCCGCATCACCCGGATCTCCGACCTGGGGCTTATCGAGCTGTCGCGGGAGCGGGTCCGGGAGGACCTGCTCCGCACGATGTCGCAACCCTGCCACTATTGTGAGGGGCGCGGCTATACCAAGTCGCCCACCTCGGTCGTCTACGAGATCTTCCGGGACATCCGCCGCATCGGGAGTCTGCCGGAGGACCAGAAGATCGTAGTCGGCGTCCACCCCGCCGTGGCGGAGCTGCTCTTCGACGAGGAGCGGCAGGGGATCGAGGATCTTGAGCGCGAGTTCCAGACAAAGATCGTCGTCAAGGCGGACCCTGAGCTGCATCTGGAGCAGTACGACCTCGTCGTCCTCTGACGAGCTTCCTCCCGCGAACTCTGCATGAGCCGCCCAATCTCCCTCAGACCCTGGTTCGCCCTCCGGGCTGTCCAGGGGGTGAGCGACGCCGCAATCTGCCGGCTGGTCCAGGCCTTCGGCTCGCCCGAGAGTGTGCTCGCGGCCTCGACCGAGCGTCTGATCGAGGTCGGAGGGCTCAATCGCCAGGCCGCCGAGGCGGTCCGGCGCGGACCGGAGGAAGGAGCCCGTGAGGCGATCGAGCGGGAGCTGCAGGAACTCGAGCGCGGCGGGTGGTCCGTCCTTACCTGGCTGGACGAGGCCTATCCGACTCGGCTGCGAGCCATTCCGGACCCGCCGCCGCTCCTCTATGTGAGCGGCCGGTTGACGCCGGAGGATCGCCACGCGGTCGCGATCGTCGGGTCCCGGCGTCCAAGCGCGGCAGGCCGGCTGCTCACGGAAGAGCTGAGCCGGGACCTCGCCGCGCTCGGCTTCACGATCGTGAGTGGGCTCGCGCGCGGGATCGACGGGGCGGCCCACCGCGGCGCGCTGGCGGGCGGGGGACGCACCGTAGCGGTACTGGGCTGCGGGATTGACCGGACGTACCCGCCCGAGCACCGGGCGCTCCGCGAGCGGATCGAAGCCGGCGGCGCGGTCGTCACGGAATTGAGCGTGGGCGCGCCCCCGCACGCCTATCACTTTCCGCGGCGAAACCGGATCATCAGCGGGCTCAGCCTCGGCGTCGTGGTCACGGAGGCGGCGGCGGGGAGCGGCTCGCTCATCACCGCCCGGCTCGCCGCCGACCAGGGCCGCGAGGTCTTCGCGGTGCCGGGCTTCCCGCGCGCGGAGCAGAGCCGCGGCACGAATGGGTTGATCAAGCAGGGCGCGAAGCTGGTCGAGACGATCGAGGACATCCTGGAGGAGCTCGTGCCGCAGCTCGACGCTGCGTTCGCGGAGCGCGTCGCCCGCCGTCCGCGCCCGGCGATTCCGGGCAGCGCCGAGCTGAGCGACGACGAGCGGGTGGTGCACGCGCTGCTCTCCTGCGAGCCGGTGCCGCTGGACACGCTGACCAGCGAGCAGATGCTGCGCGCGCTGGACGAGCTGATCGCGCGGGCGGGACTCTCCGCTGCCGCCGTTATGTCAGCGGTGCTGGCCTTGGAGCTGAAGGGAATGGCGCGGCGCGTACCGGGTCCGTCGTGCGTTCGGGTATAATGGGGCTTGCAATGAGCGGTCGCGCCGGTATATATGACAGCCCCGTTGCCCGTTGGCCTGGCGCGTCGTGAGTCAAGCATCGTTATGGCCAAAGCGCTGATCATCGTCGAGTCGCCAGCGAAGGCGCGCACGATCACCAAGTACCTCGGGCGCGGCTACACCGTGCTGCCCTCGGTGGGCCATGTCAAGGATCTGCCCGCGAGCCGGTTCGGGATCGATGTGGACCGGGACTTTGCCCCCGACTATGTCGTGATCCGCCGCAAGGACCGGAACCAGGGCAAGGTGCTGGCTGAGATCAAGAGGAAAGCCAAGGAGGTGGACAAGATCTTCATCGCCACGGACCCCGACCGCGAAGGCGAGATGATCGCCTGGCACATCGCGGAGGAGCTGAACGGCGACAAGCGGCACGTCTATCGCGTACTCTTCAACGAGATCACGGAGTCGGCCATCAAACGGGCGCTCCAGGCCCCCGGACAGATTGACACCAGGAAGGTCAACGCCCAGCAGGCCCGGCGTGTCCTGGACCGCATCGTCGGCTACAAGCTGAGCCCGCTGCTCTGGGACAAGGTGCGCCGGGGGCTCAGCGCCGGGCGTGTCCAATCAGTCGCGGTCCGGCTGATCTGCGAGCGCGAGGCGGAGCGTGAGGCGTTTCGGCCGACCGAGTACTGGACCATCACTGCCACTTTGCGCGGCCTACACCCGCCACCGTTCGAGGCGCGGCTCCAAGAGGTGCAGGGGCGGGCGGCCGAGATCCGCACCGGCGAAGAGGCGCAGCAGATCTTGCGCGCCCTCCAGGGGGCGCGGTTCGTGGTGTCCGCGATCGAGAAGAAGGAGCGGAAGCGGAATCCGCTCGCCCCCTTCATCACGAGCCGCCTGCAGCAGGAGGCCGCACGCAAGCTGCGGTTCAGCCCGAAGAAGACCATGATGCTGGCTCAGCAATTGTACGAGGGCGTCGAGATCGGCAAGGAGGGGCCGGTCGGCCTGATCACCTACATGCGCACCGACTCCACGCGGATCGCGGCCGAGGCGCTGGCCGAGGCCCGGACCTTCATCCGCGATCGGTTCGGACGCGACTACCTGCCGGAGGCCCCCAACGTGTACAGGGTGCAGAAGGCGGCGCAGGAGGCCCACGAAGCGATCCGTCCGACGTCGGTGCTGCGGGAGCCCGAGAAGGTCAAGGCCTTCCTGGATCGGGACCAGTACCAGCTCTACAAACTGATCTGGACCCGCTTCGTCTCGTCGCAAATGACGCCGACCCTGCTCGAGGTGACCAGGGTGGACATCGAGGCCAACGGGCACCTGTTCCGGGCAAACGGGACCGTCGTCAAGTTCCCGGGCTACACCGTGCTCTACTCCGAAGGGCAGGACGAGTCGGCCCAGCCGGGCGCGGAGGCCGGCCCGGCCGAACCAGGGGCGGAGCAGGATGAGCAGGAACGGCAGTTGCCGCCCCTGGCCGTCGGGGAGGTCCTGCAGTTGGTGGACGGGGAGAGCGGCGGGCTGGTGCCCAAGCAGCACTTCACGCAGCCGCCGCCTCGCTACAACGAAGCGCTCCTCATCAAGGAGCTGGAAGAGAAGGGGATCGGGCGGCCGTCCACCTATGCGAGCATCATCGCGACCATCCAGGAGCGCTGGTACGTCGAGAAGGAAGAGGGCCGGTTCAAGCCCACCGAGCTCGGCCGCATGGTGAACGAGCGGCTGGTCCGATACTTCCCCGATGTGTTCGATGTGGCGTTCACGGCGCGCATGGAGGAGGAACTCGACGAGATCGAAGAGGGCGAGAAAGACTGGGTCGCCACGGTCCGGGAGTTCTACACGCCCTTCATGAAAGACCTCGGCGTCGCGGAGAGCACGATGGAGGGCGTCAAGGGGAAGGAAGAGCCCACCGACGTGCCCTGCGAAAAATGCGGCCGCACGATGGTGATCAAGTGGGGCCGGAACGGCAAGTTTCTGGCCTGTCCCGGCTACAAGGACGATCCTCCCTGCAAGAACACCGCGAACTTCGAGACGCTTCCGGACGGCTCGATCAAGCCCGTCGCCAGACAGGAGACAGTGACGGGTGAGAGATGCGAGAAGTGCGGGAGCCCGATGGTTGTCAAGACGGGCCGGTTCGGACGGTTTCTCGCCTGCTCGGCCTACCCCGCATGCAAGGCCACCAAGCCCCTCTCCCTCGGCATCAAGTGTCCCCAGCCGGGTTGTGGCGGCGAGTTGGTCCAGAAACGGACGAAGAAGGGCCGCGCCTTCTACTCGTGCAGCCGCTATCCGGACTGCGATTACGCCCTGTGGGATCGGCCGGTGAATCAGCCGTGTCCTCGGTGTGAGTTCCCCTTCCTCGTCGAGAAGGCTGGCCGGGATCGCGGGGCCGCCCGGCAGTGCCCCAAGTGCGGCCACAAGGACGCCGGCTGATCCGCCTCCCGCGAATCACGACCCTGCTTGTGTTGCGCGCTTCCCGTTGCCAACCCGTTCGTCCAGGCCCCGGTGGATCGGAGGCCTGGTCGCGGTCTTCGAGGCGTGGGCGCAAACGACACTGAGTCTCGATTTCTGCGAAGTTGATAATGATAGTCACTACTACTTATATTCCTTCTTGACCAAACGGACAACGGAAGGCATAATCCCGAGGGAGGCCGGCAGAACGCCGGCGGTTCGCGCCATCGCGCGACGCGCCGTTCACCCGTTCTGGAAAGCAAGAAGGAGGGGAGTGGTCATGAAAGCCAAAGAAGGTGTGATCGAGCTGCTGAACAAGTTGCTCACGGCCAACCTCACGGCCATCAACCAGTACTTCGTCCATGCCAAGATGTGCGAGAACTGGGGCTACGACCGGCTGTACCACAAGGTCCGCGAGCGCAGCCTCGCCGAGATGAAGGATGCGGACGAGATCATCGAGCACATCCTCTACCTCGAGGGCGTCCCGAACATGCAGCGCCTCGGGACCGTGAACGTGGGGGAGACGGTGCCCGAACAGTTTAAGGCGGACCTCAAGGCCGAGCAGGACATGCTCAAGATGCTCTCCGACGGCATCGCCCACTGCACCAAGGTCGGGGATTACACGACCCGGCACATGCTCGAGGACATGGCGAAGGACGTGGACGCTCACATCGACTGGATCGAGACCCAGCAGGAGCTGATCAAGCAGGTGGGGCTGGAGAACTACCTCAGTGAGCAGATCAAGAAAGAGGGCTCCTGAGCCGCTCCGGCTTCGAGGCGTCGGCCCAACATGAATCCGCGTAGTGGCGCTGTAGCCGTGGTTTTGTCTTTGGCGGCGCTCGCCTGCACGCCGGCCCGAGTCGTGTATCTTGAGAAAAGCGTGAACACGGCCACCCAGGACGACGTGCGGAAGCGGCTGGGACCACCGGCCTCTTCGAAGGAAGAAGCTGGCCAAACGGTGTGGATCTACCGGTATGAAACAGGCCCCGAATACAGCTATGGCCGCTCGGTAATTCGCCCGGACTGCCAGGAGATCCTCACCTTCGACACGCAAGGGATCCTGAGGGGCTGGACCCGTCTCGACTGTCGCGACTGACTGCGTGGCAGCCAGATGAAGGTTAGGGCAGGACTCGCACGAACATTTCCCACATCAACCAGCCGACGATTGTCAGGATGATCATCCCGATCGACGTCGCGAGGCTGATGAGGATGTCCAGATCGCGGTCATGGCTGCGCTGGCGCGAATCACGCAAGGAAGCCTCCCTCGCAGCCCTATCGGGCGGGCTGACGAGCGGGTGACCTGCGGGGACGCTGCTCCTCCTGAGCCTGCAAGGCTTGCAGCTCGACGTGGAGTGCCGTCTGGGTGATGGCGTACCCGCAGGCGCCGCAGGCCCAGAACGCGCCGGTCGGTGCCAGGCTAGGCCGCTGGCAGCGAGGACACGGACAGGTCTTCATCGCATCTCCTCCCTTCCTGGTCCATCAGTGGCAAGTCGGATGGTCCTGCGAAACCGGCCGACTGTGCGCCACGTGCGTCAGCAGATGGGCGACATCCCGGGCAAAGAGCAGGAACTCTGTCCGCTCGAAATGCAGAGTCACCGGCCCATAGGTGAACTGCAGGCGTCCGCAGCCGCATTCACTCAGGGTCATCTGCTCGCTGACCCGAAGTGTTCGTTCCATGACGGGGCTCCTTCTCCTCAACGACGAGGCATCTGCCGGACCTGGCGCTTCCTATGCGCCCTGGGCTCTCGCTGGGATCAGGGCGCGTAGCGAACGGGTGCAGCTCACATCCTGGCCTCTTGAAGAAGACAGGCGAGGACCCCGGAGGAAGGGGTCCCACGCCCGATCACCCGTTGGCCGCGACGCCGACTTCGTCTGGAGCTAGTCGGCCCGATTCCGACGGGCAGAGAGCGGGAGGCACATCCCGCCCGATTCTCTGATCGGGATCATCCGCACCGCCTCGCCGAGCCCTTCGACAAGCTCTGCGAAGCTCCGGACGAGGTCCGGGTCCAGGTGTGTGCCTGCGATCGTCTGGATGAGCCGGACCGCGGCTTTGGGATCGCGGGGCGGTGCATAGGGGCGATCCGAGGTCAGCGCGTCGAAGACGTCCGTGACCGCGAGGATCCGCGAGCCCAGGGGGGTGAAGCGTGCCGGCACCCCGTAGGGATACCCGGTCCCGTCCCAGCGCTCGTGATGGTGCGCGATCAGCACGGCGGGGACTCGGAGGGCCGGTATGTCGCCCAGGAGCTCGACGCTCAGACGAGGGTGGCACTGGACCAGTGCGTACTCGTCCATCGATAACGGGCCAGGCTTGCTCAGGATCGCCTTCGGGAGGAGCAGCTTGCCAATGTCGTGGAGCAGGGCGGCGCAGTAGAGATCGGCGAGATCCCGCTGAGGCAATCCGATAGCCTGTCCGAGGGCCATCGCGTAAACGGCGGTCCTCTGCCCATGGTCACGAAGCGCAGGGTCTTCCCGCTCCATGCGCGCGAGCAGGGCGAGCATGGCCTGGCGCATGAGCAAGCCCGTTCCCCCAAGGTCCGCCACGGCGAGGTCCAGGGCCCGCAGGGGAGGGAAGAGTGCGAGGAGGTCCCGATCCGGCTGATCCTGCTGGAGCGTCTCGATGTCGATCATGCGTTCTCCTCACTGCGGTCGAAGGGACGTCAAAACAAAAGCCCATGACCGCCTCTCCGGCGGTCATGGGCTCTGGACAGGAGGTCCGTTGGCCGTGAGTGTCCTTACGAGTCCGTGCGCTAGCCCGACGCTCTCTGGGCCCTCACCGCGGCGCCTCCTCGAGACGCGCGGCGTGTTCGGAGCGGCAGAGGTGCGGCGGCGCACCGCCGATCTCGGAGAAGGGAATTACCACCAGCCTACGGCAGCGCTTGCATTTGAGCTGGATGCCTTCCTGAAGCCAGCGGGCCATCAATTGCCCGCAGTCGCAGCGAAACTCGTCGGCGATCCGTCCCAGAAGCTGCGCTTGTCCGTCGCTCCAGGTTCCCTGACGCATCACCGCCTCCTCCGTGAGAAATGCAAAGAGCCCACGATCGCTGGGGCGACCTGGGCTCCGGGACTCGCGATCCTCTGGCCTCTTTGGTATTGCGTATGATTTTCATTCTCAATTATACACCACCGCCACCCGCCTGTCAACCCCTTCTTTTATTCCACCGACCGGGAGGAGGGCACCAGCCGCTTCTTGAGCACCCACATCTCGTAGAGCGGGATGACCATCGTTACCAGGAAGCTCGCCACCATGAGCACGTCGCCGGTCAGCATCGTCACCACGAAGAACGGCGACACGTAAGTGATGAGCCAGGGTGACACCAGATCGAGCCCCACGCCGACGAAGGCCGCCCAGGTCGTCGCGACCTTCACGCGGTGGCTGGCGCCGGTCAGGTAGAGCACGTGCACGAGGATGATGAAGGTCACGGGCATGGTAAACAGGTGGAAGTGGGTGACCTCTGCCAGCTCGCGGAAGGACATCGGTTCGCCGAAGGTCGCGTCGGATCCCCGGTAGTGCTCGGCGATGCCCTGAGGGGAGAGGCCCGTCATGCTGTGGGCCCAGAAGAAGCTGAAGGCGAAGGCCACCAGCGTGAACAGGAGGAAGAGCGTGTAGATGAGCCGGATGTGGCGGTCGGTGTCGAGAAGGCGAAAGCGTGCGTTGAAGTTCCGCATGGTAGGGGGGGCCGGCCTTCAGCGTCCGAAGATCAGATCGAAGAAGCCCTTCTCCCGGCGCTGCGCCGCAACCTGGTCGCTGCCTTTCCCGAGCGGCTTGAGATAGAACTCATCGATCAGGACCAGCACGCGCTTGACGCCAGCGCTCATCGAGCGGACCGACATGGTGGCGCCGGAGATATTGATGATGTCCTTGTTGATCCGGATCGGGTCGAAGACCGTTTTTCCCTCATACTGGTAGTTGAAGCGCTTCCGGCCGACCTCGCTGCCACGCGCATCCCGAAAGACCAGCAGCTCGACGTTGGTCACCTCGCCGTCCGGGTTCACCCCGACCATGTAGGTCATGTGCTTGTACTTGCCGATCGTGTTTTCCACGATCGCATAGCCGTCCACCTTGGCTCCGGTCTCGCCGACGTAGACCTGGAATTCTTCTTCGGGGAAGTGCCAGCCGATCCGGGACTCGATGACCTGCTTTTTCTCGGGGGTCAATCGGATGGTCTCCTTCCGGATGCGCTCGGACTTCGGCAGCATGAGCTTGAGGGCTTCCTCCTCGCTCATGAACTCCTCGCCCCACTTGCTCATCTCCTCCTCGGTGATGTAGCGCCGCAACTCATCGTCCCAAATCCGTTGGGCCGCCGAGGCGGCGCCCGGGACGATCCCGACGAGGACAAGGAGGAGCAGGGCCGCCAGGGCCGCTTTCATGTGGGGGAACATCCGCGCTCCTTCAGGTTGCGCCCGAGACGGTTCAGGACCGCGGCCATCTCTTCCTCGGAGGGCTCAGCAGGCGCCCAACCGAACAATCGCGAGCCGCCGCGGAACCTCCAGCTTTCCCTTGTCTCGGCCACGCTGACTTTGACGACATCGTCTAGGCGTTTGAGGTTAACGACCAACCGGCTGCGGTCCTTAGCATCCGCGATCTCCCGGCGCATGATGCCGTACTTGCGCCCAGGGGCGGGCACCTCCAGCCAGTCGGTTTCGATCAGGCCCTTTTCCTTGTCCTGGACCGTGACAGGCCGGTCTTTGACTGTCTCCAGCGTTGCGTCCCAGACCTGATTGTAGGAGCAGACCAGATACCGCTCCTGGACACCGCCAACGGTCGCACACCCAATCGTGAAAACGACGAGCGTGATGATGGTGAGGCTCCGAAACACCGTTGTGCCACGCTCCCTTGTGTGAAAGGACCCGCCCCGCAACGCGGGGCGGGTCCTTTGCGGACGGTTGCTCAGAAGTACGTTGCCACCATTGCCAGGAACCCGTTTCCGTCAACCCGGTTGCCGCGGGCTGTCGTCGTCGGGACGTTGGTCGCAAAGTTGTTAACTTGGGTGTTGACTTGATTGTTAAACTGGTACTCGAACTTGAAGACCGTGTCCTCGATCGGCCGGTAGTTCAGGCCGATGGTAAGGCGGTTCAGCTCCCGGACATTGCCGGGACAGCTTGAAGCCAGAGCGATCCCGGCGAGGCAGGCGTTCCTCGTAAGATCCGAGGTGTCCGTGTCAATCTGCTCCCAGCGGACGACGGCGGTAAACGTGGATGCGTCTGTGAAGTGGTTCGGTGCCAGTTTCTTCAGGAACTCCGGCAGGAAGTGGTAGTTGAGCTGAACGTAGTAGCCGGCCATGCCCGCCGGCCCCACGTTGGCCCCGACCTGGTTGCCTGAGATCCGGACCCAGTGCGATTCGCCGATGAACTCCCACGGTCCCTTCTGGAGTGTCCAGTCAATGGCATACATGTTGATGTAGCTGTCGAAATTGTTGGGGCCACCGGCCACGGCCCTGTTGTTGAACAGGCCGTGGTAAGCCGAGCCGGCCACCTCGATGCCCAGCAACGGGCTGTAGGCCAGTCGCCCGACGATGGCTTTGTCATCGTGGGTTGTCCGCGCCAGGCTCCCCCGCGCATTCCGCATACCGGCGAGATCGGTGATGACGGTGCCTTGACCGGCGACTGTGTTATTACTGACGGTCGGCTGGAACCCGTTGATGACATAGATTTCGTAGTCCACCTTGGAGAGCTTGCCCGGATAGACGGTGCCATACAGGCCGGCCCCGGCCTCGCTCCAGGTGGAAGGCATGATCATCCGGGCCACCATCGGCCGGTCCACCAGGTCGTTCAGTGGCGAGTCGTGCAGCAAGTTGAACTTGCCCATCGGTACCAGGATGATCCCGCCCCGGAAGTTGATGTTCTCGTTGAACAGGTAATCAATCTGGGCAAACTCCAACTTGATCTCGCCGTCCGATTGGTTGTTGTTTGTGCCGCCGCGCTCGAACTCGATTTCCGTCGCGAACTTGATCCGGTCCGTAACGTCCGAGTAGATGAAAGGGATCATCCGGACCTGGTTGAAGGTGTTGCGGCTGCGGTTGTCCAGATTGGAGCGTGTGAGCGCGTTGTATTGAATGTCCGCGTAACCACCGACCGTGGCCTTCGGTGCGCTCACGAACGGTTTGGCGTACAGCAGACGGCCAGACCCGGTTGATGCGAAGGACAGAGGGACCTTCTCTTCACCAGGCCGCTCGCGGGCGATCTCGGGGATCGGCCCAACCCCGGTTGGCGCCTTCCCAGGTGGAAGGGGGGGCGCGGGCTCTCTCATCCGCTCCTTCTCCCTCTCTTTCTCTTCGAAGGCTTTGAGCTCTTGCAGTTGCTGTTCCAATTTCTGAATCCGTTCCTCGATGGCCTTGTCCTCCGCCTGTGCGGGGTGTCCCACTACGGCGGCACAGACGACCAGAGCCCCGAGGAGTAACCACGTCCTCATCGCTACTCTCCTTGAAGTTGGGTTGAGTGGTTAGATGTGACTCGGGACTCTTAAGGTCCTCTGTATTGGTGTCGCGCCTAGCGCGGTTGTGTCCGGGTCAGGCACCTCCTTTCGTTAGGGCCAAGGGCCTTGGCGGCTAGGAGAAGACGAGTGCACCCTTCGCCCGCAAGTTGAAATTGAGAACGATTATTACTATCTAACTCCTCCTTGCCATGTCAAGGGGAATTTTGTCTGGTCCGGCGGGTGGACGGTCACTGAGCAAACGGAGAGAGGCAGGCTCTGAGTGCCATGCCGGCTGGCAGCCGAGCGGGCTGAAGAGGCGGCCGGTCTGGCCAGCCGGGCGCTAGCCAGAACTGCGTGCAATTCCATATCCGGCTCTGTATAATGCCTCTATGACGCGCCGCCTGTTTCCACCCTGTGCAGGCCCCTCCCTCGCCTGGCTGCTGAAATCGCTGGTCGTTGTGGCGTTGGCCGGGTGTGCGACCTCGCTTCCATCTAAACCGGAGTCGCTCACCTTCGATCGGCCCGTCGTGTTCGGCCGGGCTCTGGTTGTCCTCACTGGTCCCTCGCCCCGGTGGTATGGACCTGAAATCGAGTTCATCGAGGTGGAGAATCGCCAGACTCACGAGTTGTTCCGCCTCTCGTTGCAGTCCGACGACAAGCTCTTCCTGCTGAATCTGGACCCGGGGGAGTACCAGGTGACTCGGATCCAGATCCGCGAGGGGCCGTTCACCTCCATGGCGAGTTTTGAGGCCCGGTTCGAGGTTGGCACCGGCACGGTGACCTATCTGGGCACCTGGCGGTTTGGCCTGGACACGCCTCGCTATGGCCGCATGGTCCTCATCTCGATGGTGCGCGAGGACGAGCAGCAGGCGGAGGCCGAGCGCCAGTTGACAGTGAATTATCCGACACTGACCGGCCGTCCGATCACAGCACTCCTGCCCGAGCCCGCCGCCGCCGAGACTCGTTTGTACGAGGTCATGCCCTATCCCAGGGTGCCTCGCTACTTCCTCCGGCATTGGTGGTGAGTCAGCGCATCGTGCACCGATCCCTTCGGTTCAGCGTGCGGATGGTCGGGGTCGTGCTGGCCCTGGTGGCCGGGGCGCTCGCGGCCTGCCAGCCGCTGCCGGTTCCTTCTTCTCCCGTCGTCGTCAAGCGCAGCCAGATGTTGATGGGCACATTGGTCTTCGTGACCGCCGTGGCCCCGAACGAGGAGACCGGCCACCGGGCGGCCGCCGCCGCGCTGGGGGAGATCAAGCGCCTCGATGGCCTGCTGAGCACGTGGATTCCGACGAGCGAAGTCTCCCGGGTCAACGCCGCCGCGGGCCGCGAGCCCGTGAACGTCAGCCCCGAGACCCTGTTTCTCCTCGAGCGTGCTCTGGCGATCGCCGAGTTGACGGAGGGCGGATTCAACATCGCCATCGGCCCAGCGGTGGATGCCTGGAACGTGCTGGAGCAGCCGCGTATCCCAAGCGCGGCGGAGCTGGCCGCGCTGCTCCCGTTGACCGATCTCAGCGCCGTCCGGCTCGATCAGCAGGCGGGCACCGTGTTCCTCGCGAAGCCTGGGATGCGCCTGGACATTGGTGGCATCGGGAAGGGATTCGCCGCTGATCGCGCCGCCGCGGCGATGCAGGCCGCAGGGGCCTCCGCGGGCGTCGTCGCGCTGTCGGGCGACATCAAGACCTTCGGGCGCCTGCCGGACGGGCACCGCTTCATCTTCGGCATCCAGCATCCGCGGAAGGAAGGAGCGATCCTGGCGCGCCTGGAGCTTCAGGACGAGGCGATCTCGACCGCCGGCGACTATCAGCGCTATTTCGAACGGGACGGGGTGTTGTACCACCACATCCTGGATCCGCGGACGCTCCAGCCAGCACGCCTCTGCCAGAGCGTCACGGTGATTGCCAAGGACGGGGTGGACGCCGACGGGCTGGACACGGGACTCTTCGTGATGGGCCCCGAGCATGGCATGGCCCTGGTCGAGCGGCTGCCCGGCGTGGAGGCTGTGATCGTGGACGCGGCCGGCCGCCTCCACGTGTCGTCGGGGCTGCAGGGCCGCGTGCAGCTTGCACCGCCTGGAGAGGGAGGATAGCACTACGACTGCGCGCCGGACACGAGCGTCAGCACCATGCCCGTCACGTACATGAGGCTGATGCCGAGGAAGACGCCCAGCGCGGCTTGCACACGGCGTGTGGCCGTATAGGTGATCGCCGTCAGCGAGAGGACGACGTAGAGCAGCGACCCGGCAGCCAACGTGTAGCAGATCACCGAGAAGTACGGAGAGACGTTGAAGCCACTGAGAACCGTGCCGAGACAGGTGGGGAGGCCGGCGAGCAGGCCCATCAACGTCGCGTCCTTCAGACTCACGGGTGTGCGCCCCGCGGCGCCGATGATCCCGAACCCTTCGGTACCGTTGTGCAGGGCAAACCCCGTGACGAGCAGGCCGCTCAACACCCACCGCTCGTTCGCATAGCTGGCGCCGATCGCCAGGCCTTCGCCCAGGTTGTGCAGCCCCATTCCCAGGGCGATCATGTACGGCAGGAACAGGCGATGGTTCACCGGCCTGTTCCGGTTCTGCTGCAGTTGCTCGAGCGACACCAGTCCCACGAAGCTCACCAACAGGCTCCCGAGAAAAATGAACCAGGACAACCGGTCCGTCGCGCCGGTCAGATCGACCGCTTCGTGCATGAGGTCGAAGAAGAGGTACACGAGGACACCGGTAGCGAGCCCGACGAGCAATCCTTCCCAGGCCCGCGCCAGCGACCGAGTCAGGATCAGGGCCAAGGTGATCCCTAAATAGACGGGAATGACGCCGGCCAGACCGCCCAACCCGATCAACACCAGCAAGCCGTTCGATGGTTCCATGGCGAGAAGCCGCGCTCCCTGCTCCGACGATGCTTCACCAGCCGCTACTATAGGTGAAAACGAAACCCAATTTCAACGGCCGCGCGGTCACGTCGCGCTCAACGAGGCGAGCGGGGCGAATGGGGACTCAAGAGAACGACGCCCAGCGGGTCAATGGCGGCAGGTGGAGCACAGGCCGTACAGCTCCAGCTTGTGGGTCTGGATGGCGAAGCCGTGCCGGCGGGCGACCTCTTCCTGGAGCCGCTCGATGTCGCAGTTCTGAAACTCCACGATCCGCCCGCAGCCTGTGCAGATGAGGTGGTCGTGGTGGCCCTTGTGGGACACGTTGTCGTACTGGGTCTGGGCCCCGAAGTGCCGGGCCTGGGCGAGCCCCGCCTCGCAGAAGAGGTTTAGGGTCCGGTAGATGGTCGCCATCCCGATGTGGGAGTTCCGCTT
>CAZTUO010000006.1:12066-32223 GCA_964616355.1 uncultured Nitrospira sp. | reverse complement strand
AGTCGTCACCAGCTATGATAACCCCAAGGGCAACGCCGAAACCGAGCGGCTGATGCGGACGATCAAGGAAGAGCTGCTCTGGCTGCGGGAGTTCACGAGCCTGGAGGAGGCGCGGGACGCTGTCGCGCAGTGGATCGCGGTGGATGATCACCAGCGAGACGTCCATTCCGCGCTGGGCTACCGGAGCCCGCTGGCATTCGAGGCGGCGCTCCGCATGCAGAAGGCGGCACAAGCCGCTGCGTAGGATGACTCACTCTCAGCACCATAAAAAGTGTCTTGACAAACGGGGAGCATTACATATCGTCACCTTGTCCTCGAGGGTGTCACCCTCAATATCCGTCCCCCAAGCTCGTCAATCTGGCCCCAAAACCGGTACCGGTTTCCCTCTTGAGGCTCACTTCTTAGAGGATTCTCAAGAACCCGAATGCACCACTCCTTCTTTAGGTACGGACGTTTCCGCGAAACCTCCTTCTCGAAATATTCAGTGAACTTGTATGGCGCCATCAATCATACAATAGCGTTTTCTCCTGAGAATGGCCACCCTTCTGCCTAACGGAGCGGCGGCTGAGCGGCAGGCGCGCAGCGCCGTCTGCTGCAACCGGTTGTTAGGCGGCACTTGGTTCAATCACGAGGCCCTCGGCCTGAAAGCCGCTCTACCCACTCGCGGATCGAGCATCCTTCCTGCCATACCTCCGGGCGTACCGCATACCGAAGGGCGCTGTCGTTGCGCAGGGGGACCTCACTCGTCCGCGCTTCCTCTACAAGCTTCCACGTGCTCCCCCGCCCCACGATTTCCTTGGACACCGATTTGGGGAACCAGCCGGGCCAGTGAGGATACCTCTTCGATCGACCATGGCTTGTCTAGGCGCTCTTCGGGAAGCCCTCTCAGATCCACGACGCACAAGACGTATCGGTCTGCTCGCTCCGAGGCCGTCTCGGCCTGTTTAGGTGTCAGTTTCGCATCGCCCTTCGTGGTGGCCTTGACCTCGACGAAGTACGCGCCAACCTCGAACATGCTTGCCGCATCGTCGAGGTCGCTGTAGGAAACATCGAAGTCGTAACCGACATCCGCGACCTTCACCGTCAGGCCCTGCGCCTCGAGCGCGAGCTTGATCGCGGCCTGAACGTCGAGGCCGAGCCTCCGGCAACGCGCCACGTCCTGCGCTCGCTTCTTCTTCACCCGGAGTTCTGCCTCCACTTCCCTGAGCGTCTCTGGATTGGCTCCGGCGAGTTCAACGATCCGGGCGAGGTCGTCGCGGAGCTCTTGTCGGCTCTTGTCATCTGGCGCAGCAAGCAGCTGGAGATCAAGGGTGTCGAAACCGAAGAAGAGGCGCAGCAATTCCAGCGCGGAAGGGTTTCCCCAAAGCCACGCGGGGTTCAAGAGGGGCCTCAGCGACTCAGGCGTCGGCGCAACTTGGCTTGTGTTGCCTTCGTCACCCCGTACTGGCACCCACGCTCTCGCCCGCAGGTCTGCCAGCCAGAGTGCCCCCGTCACCGTGACAGGAACGTCAGTGCCGGAGCGGCGCCCCGTGACAACACGCGTATTCTGCCACGAGGCGTCGGCGGGAGCCATATAGCAAAGCAAAGGGCGAGCCCGAGTAGAGAGGCAGCTACTTCACGGTCCTGACACCGAGGAACCAGCTCATGCAGAAGGGCGATCTGCGCGAACTGCTCGCCATGGACTTGCACACCGTCGGTTGCCTCGCCATCGATCGCAAGGTACCGAAGCCGATCATCCTTAATGGGGTCTGGGGGAGTTTTCTTGATGAAGGGATCGGGGAATGCGATGCCCCAGTCAACGAGCGCCGAGACGACTTTCGTCCCGACGTACTGTTCTGCAAGCACCCGATCGGAAGGATAGGCACCATGAAAGGCTCGAGCGCGTTCGTCCCACATCTCGACGGGAGACATCATTCTTCGCTGGGCTGACGTGCGCGCAAACGTCCCGTCGCGACTGAGCAGGGGGACACGGATAGCCAACGGCTCGGCCCCGTCGCCCTTCTGCGCGAGGTAATCGAGCAGGCGGATGCTCGCGAGCACCAGCGCTCGATTCGAATCGGAAAGCCGATCGGCCTTCGGGAACCGTTTCTCAAGAAGGCGTACGCACTCCTCGAGGACGTCGTCCTCCGTCATGACGGCGGGCACAGCGGCCTCCAGAACGCTCTCGACATGCCTGAGCGACTGGTCGCGCGCTATCTCAAGGATTGCCAGATCGACCAACCGCGAGCGGACGCCACACCCCAGGGAATCAGCGATGTCCTTTAAGGCGTCAGGGATGCCGTCGTCGCGCTTGAGGTCCTTTCGTGCTGCGCACGCTGACCGTGCCACCACGGTCCACTTCTACGACGTCACCGCGGAAGAGCTCTCGATACTCACCAACATTCGGGAGGACCACGCCCAGCGAGCGGGCGGCGTCGGCAAGGTCTTGCGGGACGATGACAACGCCTGGGTTGCGGTGGGGCGGGAAGCGCCTCTCGTCCCGGAAGCCACCGTCGTTGGTGATCAGATTCGATTCTCGCGGTGCGCATAGGCAAGGACATCCGCGTCGTCGCGACCGCGCAACCGAACCTCCTCCACGGTCTCGACCTTCCACCCGAGAGCACGGAGCCCTTCAGCAAGGGCGGGATCGAGGTTCTCGTCCAGCAGCAGCTGGGCCTTCTTTTTGAAGCTACGCTCGAAGGCTGCGATTTCCTCCTTCGTAACCTTGATGGGGCGCCAGGTCATCGTCCACCCCAGTGCTATCGCGTACTCTCTCTGTCCGCCGAACTATTAAGTGAGCTGCGGCAGGGACCCGGGTGCTGGCGGCCTATTCCTGACAATCCTGTGATCCTTGTCGAGCCAAATTGGCCGATATTGTCGTCACTTACCGCAACGGTGTCAACAACCACTCGCGGGGAAACCCGGCCGTTCCGGCGGCCTATTCCCCTATTGGCCCGCAGCCTATTTCTGCCCGACTGAAGCACAACGGTCGGCGAACCCTAACCGGTCGGCGGGGCTACACACCCCGCGTCCACCCCGATTCAAGATATGCGTAGAGATCATCGTCGTGCTCACGTCTCTGTAGCCCAGGAGCTCCTGGACCGTCCGGATGTCGTACCCGTCCTCGCGCAGATGAGTGGCGAAGCAGTGGCACAGGGTGTGCGGGCCGGCCGGCTTGGCGATCCCGGCTTTGCGGGTGGCTTCTTTCACAGCCTTCTGAATGACGGATTCATGCAAATGGTGCCGGTACTGCTCGCGAGTCGCAGGATCGGTATAAGACTTTGTCGCTGGGAAGACCCACTGCCACCCCCGCTCCTTGCTCGCTTGCGGATACTTGCGAGCTAACGCATACGGCACGCGCACGACGAGCCTCCCCGCACCACCCGGCTTGATCTGAATCGGGTCCGTTCGCACCGTCGCCCCTTGTGCCTCGTTCACGTCGGGAGCGATCCTGGGCCTGGCACTGCGCGTCCGTCCCAGGCTCTTGCGCGGTTCGGCTTATGCCGGGAAAGGCAAACTGAATGCAGAACGGGAGGCGTGGGCCTTGACTACCGGCCCACACGACGTGAGGAAGAAGAGGAACAGATGGAAGAAGGCCTAGGCGGCAAGCCCAGCCCTTCCTTCGCCTGCCGCCAACCGTCTCAGCCCGCCTTGTCTTCGAAGGCGGCTTTCAGGAGCGGCTCGATCTCGCCCTTCTTCTCCATCGGGTCCAGGATGTCGGTGTCCCCGTAGAACTGCCCGTTGATGAAGACCTTGGGCAAGGTCGGCCAGTTGGTCAGCTTCGTGAGCGCGGCCCGCTTCTCCGGGTTGTTCAGCACGTCGATCACTTCGTAGGGACAGCCGTACTTGTCGAAGAACTGCATGGTCTCGCGGGTGAACCCGCACATGGGCATCTGTTTGGTGCCCTTCCCGTAGATCAGGATCTTGTGGGCCTTGATCTCCCGTTGGATTTCCTCTTCAATCGGGTCCGCCATAGCCCGGCCTCCTTCTTCCTCACCCGTTACGTGTCCCGCGTCCCGTGTCACGATCCTTCCGGCGTCACCGCCGTCAACTCCAGCGCATGGATGCGCCCGTCCTTCATCGGCTCATCGAGCGCCTGGTAGATCATCCGGTGCCGGTCGAGCAGGGTCTTCCCCTTGAACAGATCCGAGACCACCCGCACCGCGAGGTGATCCATCGTCCCGGTCCGGTCCGTGACCGAGACCTGGGCATCCGGGATCGCCTTGCGAATGTAGTCAGTCACTGCTTGAGAAGTAATCACAGCCCCCTCGTCGCATGACACGGGCAATTAGGATAACGCAGTCCCTCCGCACGATTCAACGTGGGGCAAGATCCCGAAATGAGCCCTTGAGTCAATTCCCCCATCATGGCATGCTGCACTCCCCCAGGACGACCGTCAGCAAGGGGCGCACATGGTTCCACCCCGTTGCTCACCAGGCTTCCAAGAGCACCCAGCAGGCGCGTGGGCTGGGGCGCCCCAACTCCGCCACCGTCATTGCCATCGGAGGACTGAGGAGGGCAGGCCATGACCCGGTTTCCAAGGTTGCAGAAAGTCCGCTACGACGAGGTGCGCGCTCGAATCCAGAACGGAGACCTCCTGCTCTGTAGTGGCAACTACATGTTCTCGAAGCTGATTCAAAAGGCGACGGATTCCTGCTGGAGTCACGTCGCCTTCGTCCTCAAGGTCGACGCGATCGACCGGGTGATGGTGTTGGAGAGCATCGAGGGGAAGGGCGTGCGGACGGTGGCTCTGAGCGAGTACGTGCGCAACTTCGAGGGCACCGGCTGCGGCTATCAGGGCCGCCTCGCCATTGCCCGCCACGAAGACTTCGCCGCCAAGGCCTCGCCAGAGAGGCTGAAAGAGATGTCGCAGTTCGCGGTGGACCGGTTCGCGTACCCCTACGATGACGAGGAAATCGCCCGCATCACCGCCCGCATCGTGGGGAGCGCCCTCGGATTCAAAAAGGGCGAGATCGAGCGGGATCAGGAATACATCTGCTCGGAGTACGTGTTCGAATGCTATCAACGCCTCGGCATCGACATCCCCTACGATAAGCGCGGGTTCGTCGCGCCAGCCGATTTTGCGCGCGACAAAAAGGTCTCGTTGCTCTGGGAGCTCCACGTCGACCGGGAAGCCTAGCGCTACCGGAACGTGCCTTCGAGGTCCCGGTCCAGGGTGAACACGAGCACCCGCTCGCCGACCTGAGTGTCAATGTCCGTGAAGAGCGCGGTCACCTCCGAGCCGGTGATGTCGCGCAGGTGCTCGCAGAGCTTGTCCCGTCCCTGCCCGATCAAGGTCTGGCGAAGCCGCTTGACCATCTCCACACCCTCGGGCGTCTTGGCGAGCTGCCGCTCCGCCGCTGTCAGCACGCCCTTCAGCCGGATGAGCACCATATCGCGCACGATGAACGCTCGGACATCGTCGGGGCCCCGGCCCATGAACTCCTGTTCGAACTTGATGACGGCGTTGCGGATGGCCGCTTCGACCTCACCGCGGGTGCGCCCTTCCCTCATCGGATGTTCCCTCCAGCAGAGTTGGCGCGCCATTATAGGAGTGGTCACCGGCCTCAGACAATCACTTTCGGGCGGCCAGAACGACCCGCTGGTGGGCCTTTCGGCCCATGGGCGCGATGGGCCGAACGCGGTGGACGAACCACGGGCTCCTAGGCTATAGAGTGGTCCATCATGGACGTTGGTTGAAGAATACGCCACGGCGCTGGGCATAGACCTCTGCTTCCAGCACTTTGGCCGGGAGCTGGCGAGCTTGCCGGCGATGTACGGGCTCCCGCGGGCTGTCTGCTGTTGGCTTGGGACGACCGGCAGCCCCTCGGCGATTGAGTGCGACTGGTCAGATGCAGCGACACATGGTGGCATCGCGCAAGCTGCTCCCTCTCAGCCTGGCCGTCTGCCTTGCGCTGGGCGGCCCGCCGAGCCTCGCGTTCCCCGAAACCCTCACGATCCTGCACTCCAGCGAGCACCACGGCGCGGCGCTGCCCTTCGGCCCGCGCGGCCAGCCGAAGGTCGGCGGGCTGGCACGGCGGGCGACGCTGGTCGAGACCGTCCGGCATCAAGCGGAGGCCGTCTTGCTCGTGGACTCCGGCGATATCCTGATCGGCACCGCGCTTTCTTCCTTTTTCCGCGGCGAGCCGGATATCCAGGCCATGACCCTCATGCGTTACCAGGCGATGGCCGCGGGCAACCACGACCTCGACTTCGGCTTGGACCACCTGCGCCGCCTGCAGGAATGGGCCACGTTCCCGATCCTCTGCTCGAACGTGGCCGGCAAGACGACCGAGTTGCCGTGCAAGGAGTTCGCCGTCGTCCGGGCCGGGCCGTTCACGGTTGGGGTGATCGGGCTGCTCGGCCGCAGCAATTTCCCGGACACGTTCAACCGCGAGGTTGTCAAGCTGCTGGAGTTCCGCGACCCGGTCGAGACCGTCCGGCGGCTGGCTCGGACGCTCCGCGTCGAGCACAAGGCCGACCTGGTCATCGCGATCACGCATCAGGGTACGGAGGAGGACCGGGCGCTCCTCGCCCAGGCGCCGGAGCTCGCCGCGATCATCGGCGGCCATACGGAGGGCTTCGACGGTCTGCTCACCGCCGGCGCGGCCGCCCCGGTGGGGAACGCGACCGATCCAGGCCCGGTGCTCGTCAAGACCCACCGGCAGGGCCGCACCCTGGGCCGGCTGGATCTCACGCTGGAGCGGCAGGCTGAAGGCACGTGGACGGTCTCGCGCGCCGCCGCGACCAATCTACCGGTGACGCCAGCGGTCGAGCCGCATGCGCAGGTCAAGGCGCTCCTGGACAATTTCGCGAAGCGGCTGGAGGCGCTCGCCGGCACGGTCGTCGGCGCGGCGGCGGTTCATCTGGAGGGCGCAAGCCCCGAGGTCCGGACGAAAGAGACCAACCTAGGCGATCTGCTGGCCGACCTCCTGCGGACGGAGTACGGGACGGACGTGGCGCTCGTGAACGGCGGGCAGATCCGGGACAGCATCCCCGCCGGCCCCGTGGAAGTGAAGCGCGTGCTGCAGGTGCTCCCCTTCGATTCGCCCATCGTGACCTTCTCGATCACCGGCGAGCAGCTCCGCCTGGCCCTGGAACACAGCGCGGGCCGGCTCCCTAAGGCCGAGGGTCGGTTCCTTCAGGTCTCCGGCCTCGCGGTCACCTACGACCTTGCGCAGCCGCCCGGCGCGCGGGTACGCGAGGCCACCGTCGGCGGCCGGCCGCTGGAGCCGACGCGACGGTACACGGTCGCGACGGACGTATTTGTGGCCGACGGAGGGGACGGGTTCACGATGTTTACGGACGCGCGCGACCGGATCGAGCGGCAGACCCCCCTGCGGGATCTGCTCTTGAACGCGCTGCGCGCGCGCCCCCTGACCGCCGCGGTGGATGGGCGGATCCGGTTCGCCGGTCAGTGAAGCAGTTCCTCGAACCGCGCGGTGAAGTGGCGGAGGACGGGAGCTTCGTAGACCATCCTGAGCCCCCGGATCTCATCCCGGCGGCGGAAGAGGTCCGCGATGGATTCGGCGACGTAGGTGATCTGCATGTTGGTATAGACCCGCCGGGGAATCGCGAGCCGGACCAGCTCCAGCTCCGGATGGATCGTCCGGCCGGTCGCCGGATCCTTCTTCCCGAACATGACGGTCCCGATCTCCACCCCGCGGATCCCGTGCTCGCGGTACAGGGCCACGGCCAGCGCCTGCGCGGGGAAGGCCTCCGGGGAAATGTGGGGGAGAAATTCCTTGGCGTTCAGGTAGACCGCATGGCCGCCCACCGGCTTGAGGATCGGGACCCCGGCCTGCTCGAGCAGCTCGCCCAGGTAGCGGACCTGGCCGATCCGGAACCGCAGGTACTCCTCGTCCAGCACCTCCTGGAGCCCGCGCGCCATCGCTTCCAGATCGCGGCCGGCCAGCCCGCCGTAGGTCGGGAAGCCCTCGACGAGGATCAGCATGTTCGTGATCTCTTGCGCCCACTGCTCGTTGTTCAGGCTCAGGAAGCCACCGATGTTGACCAGCCCGTCCTTCTTCGCCGACATGGTGCAGCCGTCCCCATAGCTGAACAGCTCGCGGGCGATCTCCAAGATGGAGGCCTGCGCGTAGCCCGGCTCGCGCTCCTTGATGAAGAAGCAATTCTCCGCGAACCGGCAGGCGTCGAAAAAGAGGGGAATGCCGTGCCGGTTTAAGAGCGCCCGGGTCTGCCGGATGTTTTCCATCGAGACGGGCTGGCCGCCGCCGCTGTTGTTCGTGATCGTGATCATGGCCAGCGGGATCCGCTCCCGCCCGACGCGGGCGATGGTCTCCTCCAGCTTGACCAGGTCCATGTTGCCCTTGAAGGGCAGCTCGCAGTGCGGGTCGTACGCCTCCTTGACGACCAGGTCAAGCGCCTGCGCGCCCTGATGCTCCACGTTGGCCCGGGTCGTGTCGAAGTGGATGTTGTTGGGGACGACCATGCCTGGCTTGACGGCCGTCGAGAAGAGGAGGTTCTCCGCCATCCGGCCCTGGTGAGTCGGGATGACGATCCGGTAGCCGAAGATCGAGCGGACGGTCTCCTCGAAATGGAAAAAGTTCCGGCTCCCGGCGTAGGACTCGTCCCCGAGCATCAGGCCAGCCCACTGGTTGTCGCTCATCGCCGAGGTGCCGCTGTCCGTGAGGAGGTCCACGTAGACGCTCTCCGCGGGGACCTTGAACAGGTTGAAGCCGGCCTCCCGGAGCAGCCGGTCGCGCTCCTCCCTGCTAGTCCGCCTGATGGGCTCGACGACCTTGATCTTGAAGGGTTCCGACGGGAATCTCACGGGCTGCTCCTTAGGAAGCGGGCCAACTGCGCGTTGAACGGCTTCGCGCCCTCGTACTCGAAGACGTACCGGGTCATGTCGAAGAGGGGGGCCGGGTCCAGCTC
The DNA here is from genome assembly GCA_964616355.1 of uncultured Nitrospira sp. Taxonomy (GTDB): domain Bacteria; phylum Nitrospirota; class Nitrospiria; order Nitrospirales; family Nitrospiraceae; genus CAZTUO01. The sequence continues at coordinate 23,346 of CAZTUO010000006.1, read as the reverse complement.
CCGAATCATCTCGGGTTTCCAGGTGATCTGCAACTGGTTGATCATCGTGATGGGGGTCGGCTTGCCGACCACGCCCAGCGGCACCTGGCCGTAGGAGCGGGAGAAGATGAGGATCTCGCCGTCGAACATCGCGGCGTTGATGTCCTGCGCGGCGCCGTGCTTTTTGAAGTCCTCGGCCAGCCGCTGGAAGGTCGGCGAGCGCTCCAGCTCCTCCCGGAACGCATAGTAGATCTTGATCCCCGCCCGTTGCTGGTCGTCCATGACCTGGATCGCGTCGGTCACCTGGGCCGACTGCTGCATCTGCGCCCGCGCAAGGATCAGCAGGCGCCGGATCGCCACGTTGCGGCGGGCCGCCGCTTGGTTGGCGAGCAGGTAGTTCGGATAGAGCGCCTCGCCCTTCTTCCAGATGTTCCAGCGTTCCATGATCGCGTCCACGGTCCGCTCCGCGGACTCCATCAGGCGCACCGCCTCGGCGCTCGCGGCGGCGCCCTCGTAGACCAGGCTCTGGGACTCGAGCTGGCGCAGCTCCCGGCCGATGGCCTCGACCTTGCGGGGAATGTAGCGGGGGCTCTGGGGGACGTGGAGCATCACGTCCACGGCGGTGAGGGCGACCGTCCAGTACTCCTTGGCGGCGGGTGGGGCCTTGTCCTTCTGGGCGACGAGGAGCAGCTCCACAGGATTCCGGTCCAACAGCTTGGCGATCCGGATGCAGACTTCCGGCTTGGGGACCTTGCGCCCGCGCCGCATCAGGTTGGCTTCCGGCTGAGCGATCCCCAGCTTGGCCGCCAGCGCATAGTCGCTGGGCAAGCGGTAGCGCCGCTTGACCTCCTCGACATAGTGGGCGATCTCAAACAAGCGGAGCCTCGATGGGCAGGTCTCGTAGGGTGACGGCTAGCCCGCGAGCGCGGTGGGGCGACGGGCTTCCAGCCCCATCCAGAATCCTTCGAGATAATCCAGCACCGCCCGGACGCCGCGGTGGAACTGCTCGCGCTCCTCGTCCGACAGGCGGCCGCCGGTCTCCCCGCCGTCCACAGCCACCACGGCCTTCTGCATCGCATCCTCGTGGGTCGCCTCCAGCTCCCGATGGTACGTGAAGTAGGTCATGTCCATGCAGGGATAGCGCGCGTCGCGGAGCTTCTTCAATCCTGGGATGAGATGGTCCCACATGGTGATGGCCATGTTCTCCAGCCCGAAGGAGGCGCCCAACGCCAGGTGGTGGTTCCCGCTGCTGTAGAGCTCCTCCATGCCTGCGATATAGGCGCGCGTGGAGGGAAGCATGGGGCGGGTCATGGCCTCGTGCACGTCAATCCCGATGGACCGCAAGAAGTCGCGATAGAGCAGCTCGTGGCGGTTTCTGGCTCGCCCTTCCCCCAACTCCGAGTAGAGCACCCGCGTCAGCTCTTCCGCCACGGTCTCATCCTCCGTATTGACGAGCTGCGACACCAGGATCTTGGGGAAGAACCGTGCGAAGTTGTAGAACTCGACGGCGAACTCCCGGAACTCCTCGTCGGTCAGCTCCCCGGTCCGAAAGCGGTCCAGATACGGATTATTGATGGCCCCGTGCCGGAGGACGAACGCCCGCATTTCCTGATAGAACGACATGGCCGACCTCCCCGTCCCCGCGCGGCTCGCACCGCGTACCTCGTACGCCCGTTGATAGAGCCGATGATATAACTTTCTTATGATAACTGCAACAACTTTATTGCATTCCCAGCCAGCAGGGCGGGAAGCCGAATGGGAAATGGATAAGATATGATTTTTCATCAATCTGTTATGTTTAATTTAGATCATAAAAAATTTTTATTGCGCAATGCACTTTCTCTGTTATACTGGGGCATATTGCTTCAGCGAGTCCGATGCACGCGATTCGACGAACCAGGGCCGGATCCAGGAGGTCGCATCATGAGCGCTGCGATGGGGATTGACCACATTACCCTCCTCGTGAAAAATCTCGCCGCCGCGGAGTATCTCTTCACCAAGATCCTCGGATTCGACGTCGTCTGGTCGGCGTTCGGCGTCGGCACCGAGAAGTCCTGCATGGACACCGTCGTCGTCCAGCGGGGCGGCGCCAAGATCGCGCTCATCCAGGGCCGGGACAAAATGGTCAAGTCCCAGATCACCGAGTTCATCGAGCGGTACGGGCAAGGCGTGCAGCACGTGGCAATCGAAGTGGACGACATTGAAGCCGTCTGCCGCGAGTGGGAGGCCAGGGGTGTCCGATTCAGCGGGCCGCTCAAAGAGGGACGGGACGGCTTCGGCCCGCTCAAGCAGCGGTTCACCTATCCGCTGTTCCCCGACAGCGGGGTGTTCCTGGAGCTGACGCAACGCCAGCACGGGGGTGAGCAATCCAAGACCTTCGTGCGCGAGACGGTCGAGGCCCTTTACAAAGACATCGAACGGGATCAAATTCAGGGGGTCCAGCAGACCATCATTGATTACGAGGCGATCCTGGCCGAAGACCAGCGGTTCCAGCGGGCTTCATAAGGCCACCGACGAGCGCTCACCGATGAGCCCTGAACGCCGCGGTCAGCAATCACGGGGAGGGACGCGATGTATCTCCTAAAGCGAGGGCAGGCCCCGGCCCAGGCCCATGTGGCCATTCCCGAGGGCCTCTGCGAAGAAGAGCACGGCCGCCGCGGGTTTTCTGGACCGTCATCGCACCTCTACAGGCGACACCCCCCCACCAGGTGGGTGCGAATTGACGGTCCCCTGCGGCCCCGTGCGTTCGCCTGCGCGGCCCTCCCCACCCCCGACGAGCGGGCGGCGGACGCCCCACCCGTCGAGATCCTCCGCAGCCCGGACGCGCGTGTGTTCCTGTCCCGCCGCGCAGAGACCATGCCCTACCTATTCCGAAACGCCGACGGCGACGAGATCCAGTTCGTGCATCGCGGCCAGGGCCGGTTCGAGACCGACTACGGCATCCTCCCCTACGAGCCGGGTGACTACCTTGTGCTCCCTAAGGGGACGACCTACCGCGTCGTCGTGGAGGCGGGGCCGTCGCTGTTCCTGATCGTGGAGACGCCTGAGCCGGTCGAGCTGCCCGACCGCGGCCTGCTCGGCCACCACGCCCTGTTCGACCGCGGCGTACTCGCAGCCCCCGAGCTGGACGCTCACCCGTGGACCGACCGGGACGGGCGCGAGTGGGAAGTCCGCATCAAGCGGAACGGGGAGCTCACCCGGGTCGTCTATCCCTTCTGGCCGCTGGACGTGGTCGCCTGGAAGGGCGACCTCTGGGCGGCCAAGCTGAACGTGCGGGACTTCCGACCGGTCACGAGCCCCCGCTACCACCTGCCGCCCAGCGCGCATGCGACGTTCCAGGCCGGCGGGCTGCTCGTCTCCACCTTCGCGCCCCGCCCGCTGGAGAGCGATCCGCAAGCGCTGCGCGTGCCGTTCTATCACCGGAACATGGACTACGACGAGGTGCTCTTCTACCACGCGGGAAGTTTCTTTAGCCGCGCGGGTATCCAGGCGGGGATGCTAACGCTGCACCCGCAGGGCATCCATCACGGTCCGCAGCCGCAGGCGGTGGAGGCCAGCAAGAGCATATCGCAGACGGACGAAGTGGCAGTGATGATCGAGTCCCGGCGGCCCTTCACCGTGCTCCCGGTGCTCGAGCCGGCCGAGGTCAAAGACTATGCGATGAGCTGGAGCTGAGTGGGTCGCCATGAAACTAGTCAGCTTCGAGATCCGAACCCCGGTCGGCCGCTTCGTCCGGACCGGCGCCCTCCATCAGCACCGGATCGTGGACCTGAACATGGCTTACGCGCGGCTGCTGGCTGACTGCCAGGAGGCGCAGCCGTACCGGCTCGCGAACTGCACCGTGCCCTCGTCCATGCTGACGCTGCTCGAGGGCGGAGACTCCGCCATGCGTGCCGCGCGCGAGGCCCTTGATTACGCGATCCGCTGCGGCGAGGGAATCGAGGGACCGGACGGCGAGACGGTCTTCTACGAGCCGGACCGCGTGCGGCTCCGGGCACCGTTGCCGAACCCGCCCTCGCTGCGCGACTTCATCGCGTTCGAGGCGCACATCGCCGCCACCTCGAAAAAGCGGGGCCAGCCGATCCCGCCCGAGTGGTACAAGGCCCCGGTCTATTACAAGGGGAACCCCCGCACGATCATCGGGCCGGACGAGGATCTGCCCTGGCCGCTGGAGACGACAAAGCTGGATTACGAGCTGGAGCTGGCCTGCGTCATCGGCCGCCAGGGGATCAACGTGACGGAGCGGGATGCCCCGGCCTACATCGCGGGCTACACGATCATGAACGACTTCAGCGCCCGCGACGTCCAGTTCGAGGAGATGGCCTGCCGGCTGGGCCCCGCGAAAGGAAAGGACTTCGCCACGGCCATCGGCCCTTGCCTGGTCACGCCCGACGAGGTGCCGGACCTCGCCGCACTGCGGATGGTCGCACGGGTCAACGGGGAGGTCTGGTCGGAGGGCCGCTTCGGGACCATTCACTGGACGTTTCCCCAGATGATCGCGCGGGTCTCCCGCGACGAGGCGATCTACCCCGGCGAGCTGTTCGGCTCCGGCACCGTCGGTGGCGGCTGCGGGCTGGAGCTGGACCGATTCCTCAGCCTGGGGGACGTGGTCGAGCTGGAGATCCAGCCGATCGGGATCTTAAGGAACCGGGTGGTACAGCCAGAGAGGAGAGCATGACTGTTCAGGCCACACACGACGCAGCTTTGACCCAACTGATCGAGCACCATCGCCGGCTCTACGACGGCCCGGCGGTCGAGCCCAAGCTCAAAGGCATCATCCGCGACGCGCCCCAGTCCAAGCTCTCGGATTGGGACGTGCACCGGATCCTGCGCAGCTCGCGCTCCGTGTTCTTCGACGCGCACGTGGAGGTCGTCTCCGGCCATCATACGGCGACCTATCTGCGCTTCGAATCCATCACGCGGTTCCCGCAGCTCGTCACGCTGATCGCGCGGGACATGGCCGACTGGCTCCGCCAGCACTATGAGAAGGACCCCCTGGTCGGCCTGGTGGCACCCGCGTCGGACGCCCACGTCCTCGCCGAGCGCGTGGCGGACCTGCTCCACCAGCGGATGCGACTCCGGGTGGTGCTGACGCCGTACAACAAGGAGACTGGCCGAATCGGCACCGAGATCGCCACCGGCACCATCCGGACCGGCGAGCGGTTCGTCGTCCTCAACGACGTCACGACACGCGGCAACTGCGTGAGCAAGCTAGGCCAGGTCGTCACCGACCACGGCGGCATCTTGGCCGGCCTGCTGGTCTTCGCCCGCCGCGACAGCGGGCAGTTCCCGCTGGTGGACGAGCTGGCGGCCACCTACCCGTTCTACTACACGGCGGACCTGCACATGCCGCAGTGGGAGCCGGCCCAGTGCCCGCTCTGCCGCGCCGGACAGCCACTCCTGTCGTGGAAGGACATGCCGGAATTCTGAGGGGCGGTCAGCTATCAGCCTCCGCCGAGCGCTCGCGTGTAGGCTGACAGCGGAGGGCTTTCCCAAGGAGGATCTATGGCCAAGACACTCGAGGACGTCGCAGCGGCGATCAAGCGGGCGGAACTGCGGCAGATGTACTACTACCTGCGCCTGACCCGGTCGCTGGAGGACCGGATCACGGCCCTCTACCGGCAGGGCCGGATCGTGGGCGGCGTGTACACGAGCAACGGCATGGAAGCCATCGCCGTCGGCTACGCCTCCGCGCTCGAGCGGGACGACATCATCGCCCCCTATCACCGGGACGTGGGCGCCTTCCTGGTCCGCGGCATCACGCCGGGCGAGATCGTGGCGCAATACCTCGGCAAGCGCACCGGCCCGACCAAGGGCAAGGATGGGAACGTGCACATCGGCGACCTGAAGCGCGGCGTCATCGGCTTCGTGAGCCACCTGGCGGACAACCTGCCCGTCGCAGCCGGGGTGGCCCTGGCGTTCAAGATCCGGGGCGAGTCCCGCGTCGTGGTCACGAACACGGGCGACGGCGGGACCAGCCGCGGCGACTTCCACGAGGCGATGAACTTCGCGGCCGTCCGCAAGCTGCCGGTGGTCTTCTTCTGCAACAACAACCAGTACGCCTACTCCACCCCGTTGTCCCTGCAGATGGCGATCCCCGATGTTGCCGACCGAGCCAAGGCCTACGGGATGCCCAGCGAGATCGTGGACGGCAACGACGTGGCCGCGGTCTTCCTCGCGGCGAAGCGGGCCATCCGCCGCGCGCGGGAGGGCGGCGGCCCGACGTTCGTCGAGTGCAAGACCATGCGCATGCACGGTCATTCCGAGCACGACTCGGCCAAGTACGTGCCGCGCGCGCTGCTGGAGGAGTGGAAGCCCAAGGATCCGATCCTGCGCGCCGCGCGTCTGCTGCGCGAGCTGGGCTACGCGGATGACGCGGTCTTCCAAGAGATCGGCGAGCGGGTGGCCAAGGAGGTCGAGGCGGCCGTCGAGTTCGGCGAGCAGAGCCCGCTCCCAGAAGGCCCGGAGGTCCTGACCGGCGTCTTCGCCATCGACGAGGAGGTGACGCCATGACCACTGCGACCACGCGTCCGGCCACGGGGCAGGAGGTCACCTATCTGGACGCGATCTCCCAGGCGCTCGACGAGGAGATGGCCCGCGACGAGCGCGTGTTCCTCATAGGCGAGGACATCGGCCCCTACGGGGGCGCCTTCCGCATCACGGAGGGGTTCCAGGCCAAGTACGGAGAATGGCGCGTGCTCGACACGCCGCTGTCCGAGTCCGGGTTCGTCGGAGCCGCCATCGGCGCGGCCATGATGGGCCTGCGGCCGGTCGTGGAGATGCAGTTCGCCGACTTCATTTCCTGCGCCTTCGATCAGATCACCGAGGTGGCCGCGAAGAACCACTACCGGTGGGGCGCGCCGGTCCCGCTCGTGATCCGTGCTCCCTTCGGCGGCGGGGTGCACGGCGGCCCCTTCCACTCGGAGTGTCCCGAGGGCTGGTTCTCCCACTCGCCGGGGCTGAAGCTGGTCGCGCCCTCGACGCCCTACGACGCCAAGGGTCTGCTGAAGGCGGCGATCCGCGACCCGAACCCCGTCATCTATTTCGAGCACAAGTTCCTCTACCGACGCATCAAGGCCCTGTTGCCGACGGAGGACTACATCGTGCCGATCGGGGTCGCCGACGTCAAACGCGCCGGGCGCGATATCTCGGTCATCACCTACGGCGCCATGGTGCACGTCGCGCTGGAGGCTGCCCAGGCCCTGGACAAGGAGGGCATCGACCTGGAGGTCGTGGACCTCCGCACGCTGAGCCCACTGGACAAGGACACGATCTACGCCTCGGTTCGCAAAACCAACAAGGCTATCCTGTTGCACGAGGACAACAAGACCGGCGGGATCGGCGCCGAGATCGCCGCGCTGCTGGCCGAGGACTGCTTCGAGCATTTGGACGGCCCGATCCTCCGGATCGCGGCGCCCGACACACCGGTCCCCTTCAGCACGCCGCTCGAGGAGTACTTCCTCCCGAAGGCGGCCGATGTGATCGTAGCCGCGCGGAAGCTGGCAGCCTACTAACGAATGCGAAAGGCAAAATCAAAACTGCCAAAGCGGTCCGTTGGCACTCGGCACCTGACAGGTCGCGCTTAGCCGGAGGCACCGTGGCGACCGACATTATCATGCCCCAGCTCGGAGAGAGCATCGCCGAAGGTACCGTCGTCAAGTGGCTGATTCCTGTCGGCGGGCGGGTCGAGAAGGACCAGGCGCTCGTCGAGGTCGAGACCGACAAGGTCTCGCTGGAGATTCCCTCCCCGGCGGGCGGCTTCCTGTCCGAGGTCCTCGTCCAGGAAGGCCAGACGGTCCCGATCGGGACCTTGCTGGCACGCCTGGAAGAGGAACGGCCCGCCGCAGGGGTCGTCAACCGCGTTGGCGGGGTGGTCGTCAAACCCGTGGCTCCGGCCGAAGGGGCAGCGGACCACTACTCGCCCGCCGTGCGGCAGTTGGCGAAGGCGCACGGGGTGAACCTCTCCCTCGTCAAGGGCACGGGGGCCGGTGGGCGCGTGACCAAGCGGGACGTGCTCGACTTCCTGGAAAAAACGGGGGCGTCGGCCACTTCGGTTCCCGCAACCGCGCAACCGACGCCCGGCCCTCGGGCGACCGCCCAGAGCCTCCAGCGCGAGGGGGAGGAAATCCTCCCGCTCACCACCATGCGAAAGACCATCGCCGAGCGGATGGTCGCAAGTCGCCGCACCGCGGCTCACGTCGCGACGTTTTTCGAAGCGGACTTCTCGCGCATCGTGCAGGTCCGGGAAGGGCTGGCGCTGACCTACCTGCCCTTCGTCATCCATGCCGTGGCCCGCGGGATCCGAGAAGTCCCCATTCTGAACAGCTCCTGGAGCGACCAGGGCCTCCTCCTCAAGAAGGACATCCACATAGGGATCGCGGTTGCGCTCGAAGACGGGCTCCTGGTGCCCGTGATCCGCCACGCGGACCAGAAGGGGCTCCGGCAGCTCGGCCAGGAGGTCGCCGATCTTGCCGAGCGGGCCCGGACCAAGCGGCTGAGCCCCGAGGAGGTGCAGGGCGGCACCTTTACGATCACCAACCACGGCGGCGCCGGGAGCCTCTTCAGCACGCCGATCATCCACCAGCCTCAGATCGCCATCCTGGGCGTCGGGGCGGTCCAGAAGCGTGCGGTCGTGCTCAACGACGCGATCGCCATCCGGCCGATGGCCTATCTCAGCCTCTCCTTCGACCATCGGGTTATTGACGGGGCTACGGCCGACCGGTTCATGACGAAGGTCAAGGCCTTTCTGGAGCAAAGCGATTGGGAGAAGTTCCTGTGAAGAACCGAGCAGCCGTCATCGTCAGCGCCGTGCGCACCCCTCTGGGCAGCTTCAACGGCGTCTTCAGCTCCGTGCCCGCGACCAGGTTGGGCAGCCTCGCGATCGCCGAGGCGCTCCGGCGCATCCAGCTCCCGGGCGACCGGGTGGACGAGGTGTACATGGGCTGCGTGCTCGCCGCGGGGTTGGGCCAAGCCCCCGCGCGGCAGGCCGCGATCGGGGCGGGCCTCCCGACCGCGGTCGGGGCCACCACGGTCAACAAGGTCTGCGGCTCGAGCCTCATGACCATCATCATGGCCGCGCAGGCGATCGGGATGGGCGACGCCCGGATCGTCGTCGCCGGTGGAATGGAGAGCATGACCCGGGCGCCCTATCTGCTGGAGAAGGCCCGCCAGGGCTACCGGCTCGGCCACGCGGAACTGGTGGACAGCCTTGTCAAGGACGGGTTGTGGGACGTCTACAACAACTTCCACATGGGCAACGGCGGCGAGCTCTGCGCGGCCAAGTACCGCCTGACCCGGCAGGAGCTGGACGACTTCGCGCTGGAGAGCTACCGGCGGGCACGCGAAGCCATCGCCTCGGGCGCCTTCAAGCGCGAAATCGTCCCGGTGGAGGTCCCGCAGAAGAAGGGCGGGCCGCTGACCGTGACCGAGGACGAGGAACCGAACCGGGTGGACCTCGGCCGCCTCCGCGACCTGAAGCCGGTCTTTCAGGCGGACGGCATGCTGACGGTCGGCAACTCTCCCTCCTGCAACGATGGCGCCGCCGCCCTGGTGGTCATGGCGGAGGACGAAGCGAAGACCCTGGGCCTGACGCCAATGGCCCGGATCGCCGGCTACGCTGGCGCGGCGCTGGATCCGGAATGGTTCCCGATCGCACCGGTGAAGGCGATCCGCCGGCTGCTCAAGAAGACCGGCCTGTCCCTCGGCGACATTGACCTGTTCGAGATCAACGAGGCCTTCTCGGCGGTCTCGCTGGCGATCAACCGGGAGCTCGGGCTCGACCCGGCGAAAGTCAACGTCCACGGCGGAGCCGTTGCGCTCGGCCACCCGATCGGCGCGACCGGTGCGCGGATCCTGACCACGCTGCTCTACGCGCTGGACGCGCGCGGCGGCCGGCGCGGGATCGCGAGCCTCTGCATCGGCGGCGGGGAGGCGCTGGCCGTGCTGGTGGAACGTGACGGGTGAGGCGTGATGGGTGCCAGGCGAGAGGACGCATCACGGCTGGATGGATCATGACTGTCGACGACATCAACAGCGTTGGCATCGTCGGAGCGGGGCAGATGGGAGCTGGCATCGCCCAGGTCACCGCGATGAGCGGGTGGGCCGTGCTGCTCTATGACGTCAGCGAGGCCGCGCGGCGGGCCGCCCTGCGCCGGCTCGGCGAGGGAGTGGCGCGCGCCGCCGAGAAGGGCGCGCTCCCGTCGGACCAGATCGAACCGTGCCTGGCCCGGATCCGGCCGACGGACCGCCTCGACGCGCTGGCGGAGGCGCAACTCGTCATCGAGGCTGCCCCCGAGGACGCCGCCCTCAAGGGGGATCTGTTCCGGGATCTCGGCCGGCTCTGCAAGCCTGAGGCGGTCCTGGCCAGCAACACCTCGGCGATCTCGATCACGAAGCTGGGTGCGGCCTCCGGCCGGCCCGACCGCGTCGTCGGCCTGCACTTCATGAACCCCGTGCCGGTGATGCGGCTGGTCGAGGTGATCCGCGGCCTCGAGACCTCGGACGAGACCACGGCGGTCGCCCTCGCGGTCGCGCAGCGTCTCGGCAAGACCCCCGTCGTCTGCCAGGACGGGCCTGGCTTCATCGTGAATCGGATCCTTATGCCGATGCTGAACGAAGCGATCTTCCTGCTCCAGGAGCAGCCCGAGCTGACCCCAGAGCAGATTGACCAGGCGATGACCGCAGGCACCAACCAGCCCGTCGGCCCGCTCGCGCTCGCCGACCGGATCGGACTCGACACCGTGCTCGCCATCTGCGAGGTCCTGCACCAGGACCTGGGCGACCCGAAGTTCCGCCCCTGCCCGCTCCTGCGCCGGTACGTCGCGGCCGGATGGTTGGGACGAAAGAGTGGCCGGGGGTTCTACGTCTATGACCCTCGTTCGTGAAGCATCGCTCGCAGCGGGGAGGCTCCACCTTCCGAAGGCGTCGTGATGGACGAGAGAAAACAGCACTTTGCGTCCCTCTCCGGCCTGCCCATCGCGCGGGTCTATACCTGCGAGGACCTCAAGGACTGGGATCCTGCGACTGACCTAGGCGAGCCGGGCGTCTTTCCCTACACCCGCGGCGTCTATCCGACCATGTACCGGGGCCGGCTGTGGACCATGCGCCAGTTTGCCGGCTTCGGGTCGGCCGAGGCGACCAATCGCCGGTTCAAATACTTGCTGGAGCACGGGCAAACCGGGTTGAGCGTCGCCTTCGACATGCCGACCCTGATGGGGCTCGACGCGGACGACCCCCGCGCGCACGGCGAAGTGGGCCATTGCGGCGTGGCGGTGTCCTCGCTCGCCGACATGGAACGGCTCT
>CAZTUO010000006.1:11333-12035 GCA_964616355.1 uncultured Nitrospira sp. | reverse complement strand
TCACGACCTCGATGACGATCAATGGGCCAGCCGCCATCCTCTTCGCCATGTACCTCGCGGTGGCGGAGCGGCGCGGGATCCCCTTTGACCGGCTCGGCGGCACGTTGCAGAACGACATCCTCAAGGAGTACATCGCGCAGAAGGAGTGGCTCTTCCCGCCGGAGCCGTCCCTCCGGTTGATTACGGACACGATCGCCTATTGCGCGGCGCACGTCCCGAAGTGGCACCCGGTGAGCATCAGCGGCTACCACATCCGGGAGGCCGGCTCGACCGCGGTCCAGGAGCTGGCTTTCACGCTCTACGACGGCCTGACCTATGTGGAACAGGCGGTCAAAGCCGGCTTGGACGTGGACGCGTTCGCGCCCCGCCTCTCCTTCTTCTTCAACGTCCACAACGACTTCTTCGAGGAGATCGCGAAGTTTCGGGCGGCCCGGCGGCTCTGGGCCCGCGAGATGGCGCGGCGCTACCATCCGAACGATCCGCGCTCGCTCCAGCTCCGCTGCCACGCGCAGACGGCCGGCTGCTCGCTGACTGCGCAGCAGCCGCTGAACAACGTCGTCCGCACGACGCTCCAGGCCCTCGCCGCCGTGCTCGGCGGAACGCAGTCGCTCCACACGAACTCGATGGACGAGACGCTGGCGCTGCCCACCGAAGAGGCGGTCAAACTCGCCCTCCGCACCCAGCAGATCATCGCCCACGAGA
>CAZTUO010000006.1:0-11307 GCA_964616355.1 uncultured Nitrospira sp. | reverse complement strand
GGTGAACACGGTAGACCCGCTCGGCGGGTCCTACTACGTCGAGCACCTCACGAACCGATTGGAAGAAGGCGCGCTGGAGTACTTCCGCAAGCTGGACGCGATGGGCGGCATGGTGGCCGCGATCGAGCAGGGGTATCCGCAGCGGGAGATCCTGGAAGCCGCGCAGCGCTACCAGCGGGAAGTCGAGCGGAAGGAGCGGATCATCGTGGGCATCAACGAGCACGTGGAGCCCGAGGCGCGCCCGATCCCGATCTTGCGGATCGGCCCGGAGGTGGAGCAGGAGCAGGTCGCACGGCTGTCGGACCTGCGGAAGGCCCGCGACCCCTTCAAGATGGCCGGCGCGCTGGAGGCGCTGCAAGAGGCTGCCGCCTGCGAGGAGAACCTGATGCCCTACCTGATCGAGGCGGTGAAGGCGAAGGCGACGCTGGGGGAAGTGTGCGCGGCGCTGAAAGAAGTGTTTGGCACCTATCGCGAGCCAGTGGTGTTGTAGGGCTCGGCTGGCGAAGGGCGGGCAAGAATGTCCCGGCTACGGCTCGCGGGGCCCCGTCCGCTTTCGACGGGCAGCGCCCACCCGGCCGCCGCGCTGCGCCGCGCATCCGTTCCAGCCGCGCTTACGCTCACCCAGAACGAGTGACACGGCATGAAGCTCGGCGCGTTTGAGATCGTCTCGGTGACCGACGGCCGGTTCCGGCTGGACGGCGGGGCGATGTTCGGCGTGGTGCCGAAGGTGCTCTGGGAGCGCTGCTGCCACGCCGACGAGCGCAACCGCATCCCGCTGGCCTTGAACCCCCTGCTGATCCGCGCCCACGGCAAGTACCTCCTCGTGGACACGGGCATCGGTGAGCAGGGGGACGAGAAGTTCCGGGACCTGTACGCAGTGGACCGGAGGCCGCCGTTGCTCGACTCGTTGAAGCGGCTGGGCTTGGGACCGGAGGATATTCACCTCGTGATCAACACACACTTGCACTTCGACCATGCGGGCGGGAACACCCGGCGGGAGGCGGGCGGGCGGCTGATTCCTGCCTTCCCCAGGGCGACCTACGTCGTGCAGCGCGGCGAGTACGAGGACGCGGTCCTCCCGAACGAGCGGACGAAGGCCAGCTACCGGCCCGCGACGTTCCTGCCGATCGCGCAGGCCCACCGCTGGGAGTTCGTCGAGGGGGACGCGGAGCTGATGCCGGGGGTCTCCGTGGTCGTCACCCACGGCCACACCGCCCATCACCAGGCCGTCCGCATCGAGTCCGAGGGCCGGGTGGCCTTCTACCTCGGCGACCTCATTCCGACGTCGGCGCACTTGCCGCTTCCCTACATCATGGGCTACGACCTCTACCCGGTCCAGACGTTGGAGGCGAAACGCCGCGTGCTCGAGCGGGCTTACGACGAGCACTGGCTGCTCGTGTTCGAGCATGACCCGAACGTCGCCATGGGACGTCTGCGGAAGAACCAGGACGGGACGTACTCGCTCGAGGAGGTGCACGCATGACCGTGGCCAGCACGCCGATCCGGGTCCTGCTGGGCAAGGTCGGGCTGGACGGGCACGACCGGGGTATCAAGCTGGTCGCCCGCGCGCTGCGCGACGCCGGGGTCGAGGTGATCTACACCGGCCTGCACCAGACCCCGGAGCAGGTCGTCAGCACGGCGATCCAGGAGGACGTGCAGGCGATCGGCCTGAGCCTGCTCTCCGGCGCCCACAACTACCTCCTGCCGCGCGTGATCGAGCTGCTCAAGGAGCAGGGCGCGGAGGACATCGCGGTCTTCGGCGGCGGGATCATTCCGGACGACGACATTCCCCGCCTGAAGGCCGCCGGGGTGCGGGCGATCTTCCGGCCCGGCACCCCGATGGGTGAGATCGTGGACTTCGTGAAGGGACTCCGGCCGTAACCATGCGGGTGCTGCAGACAACGGTCGCGCCGGCCTCGGAGGAGTTCAAGCGGAACTGGGCCCATTACCAGGCTCTGATCGCCGATCTCAAGAAGCACCTCGCGCAGGTCCAGGCTGGCGGGCCGGCCGACGCCGTCACCCGGCACAAGCAGCGCGGGAAGCTCACGGCCCGCGAGCGCATCGCCGCCCTCCTGGACCCGAATGCTCCCTGGCTGGAGCTGAGCCCCCTCGCCGCCTTCGGCCTCTACGACAACCAGGTCCCCGCCGCCGGCCTCATCACGGGCATCGGCTATATCGCGAAGCGACCTTGCGTCATCGCCGCGAACGACGCGACGGTCAAGGGCGGCACCTATTTCCCCCTGACGATCAAGAAGCATCTCCGGGCGCAGGAGATCGCGCTGGAGAACCGGCTCCCGGCGATCTACCTGGTGGATTCCGGCGGGATCTTCCTGCCACTGCAGGCCGAGGTCTTCGCCGACAAGGAGCACTTCGGCCGCATCTTCTACAACCAGGCGCGGATGTCCGCGCTAGGCATCCCCCAGATCGCCGTGGTGATGGGCATGTGCACCGCCGGTGGGGCGTACGTGCCGGCCCTGTGCGACGAGAACGTGATCGTCCGGGGGACCGGCACCATCTATTTGGCGGGCCCGCCGCTGGTCAAGGCCGCGACCGGCGAAGAGGTGACCACGGAAGAGCTGGGCGGCGCGGACCTGCACACGCGGCTCTCCGGCGTCAGCGACCATCTGGCCGACAACGATCGGGAGGCCCTGGAGCTCTGCCGCTCCATCGTGGCCACGCTCGGCCGCAGGCCAGCCAGGCTGCACCGGGCGGAGCGCGTCGAGCGCGTCACGTTCGACGAGCCCCTGTATCCGGCGGACGAGCTGTACGGCCTCGTCCCCAGCGCCGCACGCCAGCCCTTCGAGGTCCGGGAGGTCATCGCCCGCCTGGTGGATGGGAGTCGGTTTCACGAGTTCAAGGCCCGCTACGGCCCCACGCTGGTGTGCGGGTTCGCGTACTGGACCGGCCACCTGGTCGGTATCCTCGCGAACAACGGGATCCTCTTCGGCGAGGCGGCGCTCAAGGGTGCCCATTTCGTCCAACTGTGCAACCAGCGCCGCGTCCCGCTGGTCTTTCTCCAGAACGTGCCGGGCTTCATGGTCGGAAAGGAGTACGAGGCGCGCGGGATCATCAAGGACGGGGCCAAGATGGTGCAGGCCGTCGCGACCGCCGAGGTGCCGAAGCTCACCGTGATCATTGGCGCCTCGCACGGGGCAGGCAACTACGCGATGTGCGGGCGGGCGTATGCGCCGCGGTTCCTGTTCACCTGGCCGAACGCCAGGATCTCGGTGATGGGCGCCGCGCAGGCCGCGCAGGTGCTGACGACGATCAAGCACCAGCAGGGCGAGCGTGGCCGGCCGCCCCTGTCCGCGGAGGAAGAGCGTCGGATCGCCGACGGCATCCACCAGCAATACGAGCAGGAAGGCAGCCCGTACTTCAGCACGGCGCGGCTCTGGGACGACGGCCTCCTGGACCCCGTGGACACCCGGCGCGTGATCGGCTTGTGTCTAGATGTCGCCCTGGCGGCGCCGATCCACGAGACCCGGGCCCCGGTCTTCCGGATGTGAGGCGATGGGATGGGCTGCGAGACGACAATCGAGGTGGAGACTCGCGAGGGTATCGCGCGCGTCACCCTGAAGCGGCCGGAGCGGCGCAACGCGTTCGATGCGCAGATGGCCGCCGAGCTGCGCGACGCCGTCGAAGCCCTCGGCCGGGCTCCCCGGCTCCGAGCCATCGTCCTCGCCGGGGCGGGCCCCGCCTTTTGCGCGGGAGCGGATCTGCGCTGGCTGCGGCCGGAGGCGCCGGTGTCGGAGGCGCAGGCGCGGGACGACGCGGAGCGGCTGACCCGCCTGTACCAGGCGCTCGACGCCTGCCCCTGTCCGGTGATCGGCCGGATCCACGGTTCCGCCTTCGGCGGCGGCGTCGGATTGGTGGCGGTCTGCGACATCGCCGTCGCCGCCGAGGAGACCGTCTTCGCGCTCAGCGAAACGCGCCTGGGCCTGGTCCCGGCGATCATCCTGCCCTACCTGCGGCGCAAGGTGGGCGACTCCTTCCTGCGGCACTATACCCTGACCGGCGAACCCTTCTCCGCCGCCGTGGCCCGCCAGGCCGGCCTCGTCCACGAGGTGGTGCCGAAGGATGCCCTCGATAAAAGAACCGACGAGTTGGTCGGAGCGATCCAGCAGGCGGCCCCCCAGGCCGTTCGGGCCACCAAGGCGCTGCTCCGCCGCCTGGCCGCGCTCCCGGACGCGGAGCGATCAGCGGCCTGCGCCCAGGCCAATGTCCAGGCCCGGCTCTCGCCGGAGGCCAGCGAGGGCCTCCGCGCGTTCTTCGAGAAGCGCCCGCCAGCCTGGACCCGCGGCACGGGGTGAGGCATGGCGCAGGCGACCGGACCGATCCGGATCATCGAAGTCGGCCCGCGCGACGGGCTGCAGAACGAACCGCGCCCGGTGCCCACCGAGGCCAAGGTCGCCTTCATCGACGCCCTCGCCAGAACCGGTGTGCGGGAGATCGAAGCCGG
Source organism: uncultured Nitrospira sp. (assembly GCA_964616355.1). Lineage (GTDB taxonomy): Bacteria > Nitrospirota > Nitrospiria > Nitrospirales > Nitrospiraceae > CAZTUO01. The sequence continues at coordinate 6,848 of CAZTUO010000006.1, read as the reverse complement.
CGCGTTCGTCTCGCCGCGCGCCGTCCCGCAGCTTGCGGATTCCGACGACGTGTTCCGCAAGATCGAGCGGGTGCCCGGTGTGACGTACTCGGCGTTGGTGCCCAACGAGCGCGGCCTCGAGCGCGCCTGGGCGGCAGGCGTGGAGAAGATCGCGGTCTTCACCGCGGCCTCGGAGACCTTCGTCCAGCACAACATCCGCGCCACGATCCGAGAATCGCTCGCACGATTCAAGCCGGTAGTCGCCGCGGCGAAACAGGACGGCCTGGCGACGCGCGGCTATGTCTCGACCGCGGTGTTCTGCCCCTACGAGGGCCGAATCCCGCCGGCGCGCGTGCTGGAGGTCGCGCGCCGGCTCTTGGACCTCGGCGTGGATGAGATCGCGCTGGGCGACACGATCGGCAAGGCCTCGCCCGCGGACGTGCGGCGGCTGCTGGACGCCGTGCTGCCCCACCTGGGCCGTGCCGGTCTGGCCCTGCATTTCCATGACACCTACGGACTGGCCGTGGCCAACGTCCTGACCGCCTGGGGGGAGTACGGTCTCACCGCCTTCGACAGCTCCGCCGGCGGCCTGGGAGGCTGTCCCTATGCGCCGGGGGCGACCGGGAACGTGGCCACTGAGGACCTGGTCTATGCGCTCAAAGCCTCGGGCGCGACCGTGTCGGTGGACGAGCTGCGCGTGGTGGACGCGGCGCGGCCGCTCAGCGCGGCCTTGGGACATGCCTTGCGGTCCCACCTCGCTCAGGCCTGTGGCCCGAGGCCGGAAAAGGAAGAGGGCCGATGACCGCGCCCGCGTCCGGTCCGCCCAACAGAAGCCCCCGGGATGTCTCACTTCTGGCGCAGCAGGTCGCAGCCGGGGAGGTTCGGGCCGTCTCCCGGGTGATCAGCCTGCTGGAGAACCAGGAACCGGAGGGCCTGGCGGTGCTGGAGCGATTACCGGCACCGGCCAGACCAGCCCAGATCGTCGGGATTACCGGCTATCCCGGCGCAGGCAAGAGCACGGTGATAGACCAACTCGTCACCGCCTACCGGCGACAGGGCAAGCGCGTCGCCATCCTCGCTGTGGATACGTCGAGCCCGGTCACCGGCGGCGCCCTCCTGGGCGACCGGATTCGGATGCAGGCGCACGCGGAGGACCGCGGCGTGTTCATCCGCAGCATGGCGACCCGTGGCCACCAGGGCGGCCTCGCGCGGGCGACCGGCCAGGCCATCCAGGTCCTGAAGGCGGCCGGTTACGACGTCATCCTCGTCGAGACCATCGGGGTGGGGCAGCAAGAGGTGGATATCCGGCACCTCGCACGCACGGTCGTGGTGGTCGTGGCCCCCGGGCTCGGGGACGAGGTGCAGGCCATGAAGGCGGGGCTGCTGGAGGTTGCGGACCTCGTCGTGGTGAACAAGGGCGATCACGAGGGCGCGGACGCGACGGTTCGGGACCTGGCCGGCTGGGTGCCGTGGGTCCTCCGCACGGTCGCCCTCAAGGGCGAGGGCATTCCTGAGCTGGTCGAGGCCATCGCCGCGCTCCAGCCCCGCGGGTCATCATGAGCCTGCGGCCGCCGGCCCGGCCGGCTCGTCCTCCGGCAGGTACTCCTCACGGTAGATCTCGAGCGCCGTCAGCAGCAGCGCCACGAGGATCGGCCCCAGGAAGATGCCGATGAGGCCGTAGACCGCCAGGCCGCCGAGCACGCCGAAGAACAAGGCGATGACGGGGATCCGGGCCCCCTGGCCGATCACCAGGGGCTTGAGGATGTTGTCCGCCAGCGTCACCACCCCGACGCCCCAGACCAGCATCACGAGCGCCTTCCACAGCGGTCCCGCCCAATAGAGGGCCAGGGCGACCGGTGCCCACACCAGGGCCGTCCCGCCGAAGGGCAGCGGGGCCAGCACCATGGTCATGGCCGTCAGGAAGACTGGGAACGGCGCGCCGAGGGCCGCGTAGGCGACGCCGGCGAGCAGGCCCTGGACAACCGCCGTCAGGAGCACCCCCTTGACCACTGCCCGCAAGGTCTCGTCCAGCCGGGTGAAGATCCGCTGCTTATGGGCGTCCTCGAGCGGGATCACCTGGTACAGGGCCGCGTAGAGCCGGCGACCGTCCCGGAAGAGGAAGAACAGGGTGAAGAGCATGACGAAGAAGTCCGCCACCAGCCGGAAGGCGTTGGTCACGAGACCTGCGGCTTGGTTCACCACGAACTCGCTGAGCACCCGGCCGCTCTGGAGCAGAAAGGCCTCCAGCTTCGCCGGCGTCACCAGCGACCAATTCCACAGAGGCTGCAGGAGCGGCACGCCAAGCGTCCCGGAGCCGAGTTCGCCGAGGAGCTGCTGCACGCCACCGGCCCGGATCCACTCGGTCAGGGTCGCGGAGGCGACGCCGACCTCGCGGACCAGGAGCAGGCCCAGGATCAGGACCGGCACGACGCCGAGGGTCATGATCGCGGCGGTCAGGAGGGCGGCGGCGACACCGTCGCGCCCGCCCACCAGTCGGGCGAGCCGCACGTGGGCAGGCCTGGCGAGGTGCGCGAGGATCGCGGCCCAGAGCACTGGCCAGAGGAACGGCTGAAAGACCAGCGCGAGCTGATAGAGGAGGAGCGCGACCGCCGCAAAGAAGCACACCGTGAAGACCTGGCGGCGCGTCATACCACCGGGTCCGTCGCCCAACACGCGGGACGGCCCGGCCTGGCCGACGGACAAGGGCTCGGAGCCTGATGAAGGAGGCGCTGCATGGCTTGCCGGCACGGGGCGCGATAACGGCTCAGGAATCGGGAAAGATCGGCTTGCGCTTCTCGAGGAAGGCAGTCGTGCCCTCCTTCTTCTCAGGGGTCTCGCACAGCTCGCCGAACAGCTCGGCCTCGCGCGCGAGCCCTTCCGCCAGCGGGCTGTCGAGCCCGGTCCGGATCGCCCGGAGCGCCGCCTGGGTGGCCAGCCGGCCCTTGTTCGTGATCAGGCCAGCCAGCGCCTTCGCCTGCGCCACGACCTCCTGAGCGGGCACCACGCGGTTGACCAATCCCAAGGTGAGCGCCTCCTCCGCGGTGATGGCTTCGCCGGTGAGGATCAGCTCGGCCGCCCTGGACGGACCGATAATCCGCTGCAGCCGCTGCGTCCCGCCGAACCCGGGGATGAGGCCCAGCTTGATCTCGGGCAGGCCGAGCGAGACCCCGGCCGCCGCGACCCGCATGTGGCAGGCCATCGCCAGCTCGAGGCCGCCGCCGAAGCAAGCGCCGGTGATCGCCGCGATGACCGGCTTGTCGAACCGCTCGATCCGGTTGAGCAACGCCTGGCCGCGGGCGGAGAACTCGAAGCCCTGGTGGGCGGTCTGCAGCGTGGCGATCTCCTTGACGTCGGCGCCGGGGCAGAAGAACCGGCCCGCCGCGGTCAAGACGACTACCCGCACGGTGCGGTCGGCCTCCAGATCGCTGAACAGGTGGTCCAGCTCGACCAGCACCGCGGTGTTGAGCACGTTCGAGGGCGGGTTGTCCAAAGTCACGGTGGCGATGCGGTCCTGGGTGATCACGGTCACGTAGGCATCGGCCATATTTCTTTCCCCCTTTTCGCCGGATCCGTCGTCCCATCCTAGCAGAAATGCGCGCCTCCGTCATGACGGTGTGGTAAAATAGTCGGCACTGGAGGTGTCGCCTCCGTGATTGCGGATCGGTTGGCCGAGTACGCGCACTTCCTCTCCGCCGCCCGCCTGTCTGCCGATGTCGTCCACGAAGTCAAGCGCCGAATGCTGGACAGCCTGGGCTGCGCGTTCGGCGCGTGGGGCGCGCCCCCTTGCCAGATCGCCCGCCGGGTCGCCCGAGCCGCGACGGTCCCGGACGGCGCGACCCTGTGGGGCACGGCGCACAAGACGCTGCCGGACCTCGCCGCCTTCGCGAACGGGGCGCTCGTCCGCTACCTCGACTTCAACGATACGTATCTCTCCCGGGAGCCGGCTCACCCATCGGACAACCTCGCCGCGGTCCTGGCGGCCGGCGAGACCGTCCGGGCCTCAGGGAGACAGGTGATCCAGGCGCTCGCGCTGGCCTACGAGGTCCACTGCCGCCTCTGCGACGCGGCCGCGCTGCGCCCGCGCGGTTGGGACCACGTCACCTACGGCCCGATCAGCGCGGCCCTCGGCGCGGCCCAGGTCTGGAAGCTGTCCCGGGCACAGACGGTGCAGGCGGTGAACCTCGCCACCGTGGCCAACGTGGCGCTCCGGCAGACCCGGGTCGGCGACCTCTCGATGTGGAAGGCCTGCGCGTTCTCCAACGCCGCCCGGAACGGCGTCTTCGCCGCGGGGCTCGCGCGGGAGGGCATGACCGGGCCCTCGCCGATCTTCGAAGGCGAGAAGGGCTTCATGAAGCTGGTCTCGGGCCCGCTGGAGCTGGGTGCGTTCGGCGGCGAGCGCGAGGCCGGCGGCAAGCCCGTGCCGTTCAAGATCCTCGACACCTATATCAAGCATTATCCGGTCGAGTACCACGCGCAGACGGCGGTCGAGGCGGGGCCACTCGGGTTGTGCGGTGCGACCGCGATCGTACGGGAGGCGCTGCTCATGGCCGAGGGGCGCCCCGGCCTGGCGGGCATCACGGAGGTGGAGATTGGGAGCTACGACGTGGCGATCGAGATCATCGGGCGCGACCCCGAGAAGTGGCGCCCCGCGACGCGCGAGACCGCCGACCACAGCTTTCCCTACTGCGTGGCCGTGGCGCTGCTGGACGGCACCGTCACCCTGGAGTCCTTTGCGCCGAGGCGGCTGCGCGGGGCAGACATCCGGGCGCTCATGCAGAAGGTGCGCGTGGTCGAGCTGGAGGACTTCGCCGGCTGGTATCCGCAGGCGATGCCGACTCGCCTCACCGTCCGGACTGGTGCGGGCAAGGAGTATGTCAAGCAGGTGGACTTCCCCCTCGGCCACCCGCGCAACCCCATGTCGGACCGGGAGGTGGAAGAAAAGTTCCGGGCCCTGGCCGCCGGCACGCTCGACCGCACCCGGGCCGGCAAAGTCATTGACTTTGTCTGGAAACTGGACCGCTGCCCGGACATCGGCGAGCTGATGCCGCTGCTCCGCGTGCGAGAGCGATCACGGAAGGGTTGAATGGGCGCTTCGGGCACGACGAAGGCACGCCGGCTCCGCGAGCTGATCGCCCGCGGGCCCGTCGTCTTGCCCGGCGCGTTCAACGCGCTGACTGCGCTCCAGATCGAGCGCGCCGGCTTCGAGGCGCTCTATGTCTCCGGCGCGGGACTGGCCGCGGCCCGCGGGCTCCCGGACATCGGGCTGCTCTCGATGAGCGAAGTCGTCGCCGACGCCAGAACGATCGCGAACGCAGTCGCGCTCCCTGCCCTGGCCGACGCCGACACGGGATACGGCGAGCCGCTGGCCGTCATGCGGACAGTCCGGGAATTCGAGCGGGCGGGGCTCGCCGGCCTGCACCTCGAGGACCAGGAGCTGCCGAAGAAATGCGGCCACCTCCCGGGCAAGCGGCTGGTGCCCCCGGAGACCATGGCTGCCAAGATCGCCGCCGCCGTCTGGGCCCGGGAGGATCCGGACTTCTTGATTGTGGCCCGCACGGACGCGCGGGCCATCGAGGGGCTCGAGGGCGCGGTGAACCGGGCGCGCCGCTACGTCGAGGCGGGCGCCGACGCAGTCTTCCCCGAGGCCCTGGAATCCCAGGACGAATTCCGGAGCTTTGCGGAAGCTCTGGCCCGGGACGGCGTGAAGGTTCCGCTCCTGGCCAACATGACGGAGTTCGGGAAGACGCCCTATCTGACCGTGGAGGAGTTCGCCGCGCTGGGCTACCGGCTCGTCCTCTTTCCGGTGACGGCGCTGCGGGCAGCGGCCAAGGCGGTCGAAGGTCTCTTGATCGAGCTGAGGCACCTCGGCACCCAGCGCGAGTCGCTGGGCAAGTTGCAGACCAGGCAGCAGCTCTACGACCTGCTGCGTTACGCGGACTACGAGCGGGTGGATCGGGACCTCCATGAGCGACATGGCGGAGAACCGGGAGCCTGACAAGCCAGCCTATTCGCCCGGGCTGGAGGGCGTGATCGCGGGCGAGACCGCCCTCTGCTCGATTGACGAGGGCGCAGCCGGGCTCCGCTACCGCGGGTACGCGATCGGCGACCTGGCCGAGCAGGCGAGCTTCCTCGAGGTGGCCTATTTGCTCCTGTTCGGCAAGCTGCCGACCCGCAAGGAGCTGGACGACTTCACCGCGCAGGTCCGGTGCCATGCCGCCTTGCCCGGCCCGGTGGAGGCCTTCATCGGCGTCGCTCCGCCGGACGCCCACCCGATGGACCTCCTGCGGACCGGCGTCTCGCTCCTCGGGATGACCGACCCGGACGGGGCCGACGGCTCTCACGAGGCGAACCTCCGGAAATCGGTCCGCCTGCTGGCGCAGATCCCGCTGCTCATCGCCACGGCCTACCGCCTGGCCCACGGCAAGCGGCAGATCCGGCCCCCTGGGGACCTCGGGTTCACCGAGACCCTGCTGTACCTCTTGACCGACCAGGCCCCGCAGGGCTCCGGTGACGCCGTGGCCCGCGCGATGGCGCGAGTCCTCGACGTCTCGCTGATCCTCTACGCCGAGCACGAGTTCAACGCCTCGACCTTCGCGGCCCGGGTCGCCGCCTCCACGCTCACGGACCTGCACGGGGCCGTCACCGCCGCCATCGCGGCGCTCAAGGGGCCGCTCCACGGGGGCGCGAACGAGGCGGTCGCGGCCATGCTCCTGGAGATCAAGACCCGGGACCGGGCCGAGCGCTGGGTGCGGGACGCGCTGGCCCGGAAACAGCGGATCATGGGCTTCGGGCACCGGGTGCTCAAGACCGGCGACGCACGGTCCGGCATCATCCAGCGGCACGCGGAGGCGCTCGGCCGCGCCTGCGGC
>CAZTUO010000005.1:28703-34269 GCA_964616355.1 uncultured Nitrospira sp. | reverse complement strand
CGCGCGGCAGCGGGCGGCCGTCTCCGCCAGGGCGCGCGCCTCCTGGACTCGCTCCGTCGCCGCGAGCTTGGGGAGCAGGAGGTCCTCGGCTTGGAGAAGCAGCGCGTCGAGGTGGCCAGGGTCGAGCCGGAGGGGGCCGGCGGCCAGGCGCCCACCCGCCACTGGCCCGGCCGGAGCCTTGGGCGCCGCCTCCCGCGGGGGCGAGGCGGGGGCCAGCCGCTCTGCTTGGGGCGCCGGCTCGGCGGCAACCCGCGCCAGGCGCTCGAGCAGCTCGCTGGAGCCCACTGGGGGCTGTGCGCCGGCCAGCAGATGAGTGAACTGGGCGAGCGCCTCATGGAGCAGGGTCAGGATCGGCGGCGTCGGCTCCAGGTGGCCGCGCGACAGCCGGCTCAGGATGCCCTCGCAGGCCTGGCCGAGGGTCTCCGCCTCCATGAAGCCGACGGACCGCGCTGCCCCCTTCAGCGTGTGCATGGCCCGAAACGACTCCTCGATTGCTGCCCGGGCGTCGGCCTCGGGCAGCCCGCGGCCCAGGGCCAGGAGGTGGCCTGTCACGGTCTGGATATGTTCCTCGGCCTCGACCCGGAAGGTCGCCAGCAAGCGGGCCTTGAGGTCATCGTCTCGCCTGGCCATGCCTGCCGTCACCCGGCTGCGTGGAGCCGCTCGACGGGCCGCGGCCGCGCCAGATGACCGTTGCCCGCGAGGGCGACGAGGGCCATGAGCCGTCGCGCCAGCTCCTTGAGGTTCTGGGCCGACTCTTCCACCTGGCGCGTCGCCGCCATGTTCTGGGTCGTTGCCTGCTTGATGTTCTGCATGGCCAGGGTCATCTGGTCCATGCCCGCCACCTGCTGCTGCGCGGAGGCGAGGATCTGCTGGGCGGCCTGCGCGGACTCGATCAGGCTGTCGGCCAGCAGGCGAATGGTCTCGCCGGCCTGGCGCGCGACCGTCTCTCCGGCTTCCGACGCCTTGACGCCCTGCTCGGCCGCCATGACCGCGGCCTGGGTCGCCCGATGAATCTCGTTCAGGATGCCCCGGACTCTGGCCGTGGCCTGCTTGGATTGCTCGGCCAGGCTTTTCACCTCGGCCGCCACGACCGCGAACCCCTTGCCGGCCTCCCCCGCCTTGGCCGCCTCGATCGCCGCGTTGACGGCCAGCAGGTTGGATTGCTCGGCCAAGTCGTTCACCACCGCGATGATCTCGCCGATGGCCTGGGCCTGCTCGCTCAACGTGAGGATGCGTTCGGCCAGAGCCTCCATTCGCAGCTTGGCTTCCTGGGAGCTCTTGACGCTTTCCTCGACCGCCCGCCGGCCGTCCTGCGAGACCTGCGCGGTCTTCTGGGCGGCCTCGGCCACCGCCCGTGCCTTCTGGGCCGAGACCTGGGCCGTCTGCTTGACCTCGTCGGCGGTCGTGGAGGTCTGCTGGACCGCCGTCGCGGCCTCCGCCGTGCCCGCGGCCTGCTGGGTCGTGGCCGCCACGATCTCGGAAGAGGCGGAGGCCAGCGCGTTGATGGCCTCCCGCAAGGAACCGGTGATGGACCGCGTGATGACCAGGCCGATGCCCACGCCGCAGGCGAGCGCCAGCCCGGCGACGCTCACCATCAGCCAGAACGCCTGCGTGGCGCCGGCCAGGGTGGACTCCGTGATGGTGGCCACGAGGGTCTTCTCCACATCCATCACCCGGTCAATCAGGCCGAGCACCTGGTCCTGGAGCGGCTGTACCCGCTCGCCGTGGAGCTTGAGGGCGTCGGCGTGCCGGCCGGCGGTCTCGGCCTCGATGACGAGCCGCCCCGCGTCTTCGTAGAGCGTGAACTGGCGGAGAATCTCTTCCCAGGCTGACCGGTTCTCCGCCTGCGTCGTGGTCTCCCGGGCCTCGACGAGCATCCGGCGTGCGTCGGCGCGCCAGCGCTCCCAATCGGCGAGCAGCTTCCGGTCCTGCGTCACGAGGGCCCGCAGCAACCCGGCGTTCGCCAGCAGAATGGCGCCGGGCGCCCCGAGCCGGTTCTTCTGCATGGTGACCGCGTAGCGCACGGTCGTCTCCGTGGAGCTGGCGGTGCGGGAGAGCCCGTACATGCCCACTCCCGCGACGATCAAGAGCAGCACCAGGACCACGATGAATCCCGTCGAAATCTGCCGGCCGATGGGCCAGGTCCTCATGGGTAGGCCTCCCTCTGCGAGCCACCCTCGTCGTTGACCAGGATCTCCGACGATCGGGCGAGGGTGTCCAGGTCGAGCACCGTGATGAAGTCGTCCGTCATCCCGCGGGTGGCCGCCTGGCGGCGAGCGGCCAGGCCCGCCGCGGTCGCGACCGTGCGAGCCGGGACCGCCCTGACCCCCTCGATCTGCTCGGTGGCGATCCCGAACGTCAGGGGTCCCGCCTCCACCCAGACGCAGTAGCGGGGCGCCGTCTCGCGTTCTCCGGAAAGTGCCAGGACCCGGCCCAGATCCACGACGGCCAGGATCCGGCCCTGGTACTGGAGCAATCCGAGGATGGAGGCCGGCGTGCCGGGAACGGGGATCAGCTCCCGCACGGAGATCACCTCGCGCACCGCCCCCGCCTCGATGCCGAACCGCTCGGCGACGAGCGAGAAGACCAGGAGCGTGAGCGTCTCCTCGTCGGGGGCGGCCTGCTCCTGGGGCCTCGCCAGCGCGCGGGCCCGGGCTCGCAGGATCCGGGCGATCTCCTCTGGGGAACGTGCGTCACCGGAGTCCAGGGCGCGCCGGACCCGCTCCAACCGGGCCTGCGCCTCCTGCCAGTTCAGTGCGGGGGCTGGCCGGCTCATGGCTGCATCTCCAGGTAGGCCCGCGCCGTCTCCAGCATCCGTCCCGCCGTCAGGCCGTCGCTGCCGGGGACGAGGTCTTCTGGGGCGGCGGACCGCAACAGGGCCACCACCGTTTCCAGGAAACGCCGGCCCCGCTGCCGGTCGCCCTGCCGGAAGAAGAGGCAGCCAGCCATGAAGTGGGCGGGCGCCGAGTTGGGCGCCAGGTAGATGGTCTGGCGAAGGGCCTCCAGGGCCGTCGTGGTCTCGCCCTGCTCCTGGCAGATCGCGGCGAGCAAGAGCGAGGCGTCCGCGTTCAGCCGGTCCTGGGCGAGCAAGCCCTCGCAGGCGCGCCGGGCCTCTTCCAGACGCCCCTGGTCGGCCAGGCGCCGGATCTGCCGCAAGACCTCAGCCTGGTCGGGACGGGGCCGTTCCTGTCCCCGTGGCTCCTCCGGCGGCAGCGGGAGCCTGTGGTCAGCGGGGGCACGGGTCGGCCACCAGGCACTGGCCGGTTCCGCGTCCGGGGGCTCGGGCACGGCGCTCGGGGCGGGCGCGCTGGAGTCCGGCGCCTTCCGGTAGAAAATGGTCCCGGGGAGGTTCACGGGGACCAGCGGGCGGAACAGCTCGATGGAGGTCTCGGCCGGCGCGACGACCAGCCAGCCGCCGGCCACCAGGGCCTCGTGGAAGCGGGCCACCACGGCCCGCTGCCGGTCCCCGGTGAAGTACATCAGGACGTTCCGGCAGACGATGAGGTCCATGGCGCCGGTGTTGGTGATCAGCGACGGGAACCCGCCCGCGGCCAGGTTCAGCGGGGCGAATGTGACCATCCGCCGGATCGTCGGATCCAACTCGAAGGTGTCTTTGCCCCTGCGGTGGAAGTAGCGTGCCACGATCGGTCCGGGGGTTTCACGGAGGGCCCACTCGCTGTAGAGCCCCTGGTGGGCCTGATCCAGGGCAGTCTCGTTGATATCCGTCGCCAGAATGGTCACTGCCCATTTGTCGCGGTCCGGCAGCAGGTGGTCCAGAAGGATGGCCAGGCTGTAGGGCTCCGCGCCTGTGGCGCAGCCGGCGCTCCAGAGCCGGAGCCGGAGGTAGCCGGCCGCGCGCCGGGCCTCGATAAGGGCGGGGAGGACCTGCTGGGCGAGCGCCTCCATGCAGACGCGGTCCCGGAAGAAGTACGTCTCGCCCACCGTCAGCGCGCCGGCGAGCCGCCGCCACTCCGGGCTCTCGTCGGGCAGCGTGGCGAGCGCGGCCACCCAGCGCTCCGGCGAGCCGGCCGCAGCGCGCTCGAGGACCTGCTGGAGCCCCCGCGCCAAGTCGGCTCGCCGGGTTTCCGGAAAATCCAGGCCGAGGCGGGCGGTGATCAAGGTCCGCGCCTGGGCGAGCACCTCCTCCGAGAGCCTCATGGGCCCGCCTCCGCGAGCGTCTCGGCCAAGCGCCGCTCCTCACCCGGCGTGAGAAACGCTTCTAGGTCGTGGATAAACAGGACTCCGTCCGGCAGGGTCACCAGGCCGGCCACCAGCTCGATGCCTGGAAACACCGCGTCCGGTGCCGTGACCGCATCGTGCGCGACCTCGGACACCCCCAAGACCTCGGTGACGGGCAGGGCCACCGTGCGGCGGCTGGTCCGTGCGAGGAGGAGCCAGGCGGTGAGGCCGGGTTGCTGGGAGGCGAGGCCCAAGCGGCGCGGGAGGTCCAACACCGGCACGATCCGGCCGTGCAGGTTGATGACGCCGAGGACGATGGCGGGCGCCTTCGGCAGGGGTGAGAGCTCGACCATGTGGACGACGGCTTCGACGGCGGCGAGAGGGAGCGCGTAGCGCCGGTCCTCGACCACGAACAGGACCAGGGAGAGGCGGGTGTTGGGGGTCGCATTGCTCGCGGCCATGGTGTTTGCCGTCGGGCGACAGGAGATCCACCGCCTGCGAGGGCTCCGTGGAGAGGAAACCCTAGGCTGGTCCGGGTTATACGTGATTGGACGGAGATGGGAAAGAGAGCCGTTCGGGGTGGCGCACCAGATTTATGGTCCTGAGGCTAGGGCCGAATGGTCCGTGTGGCGGCCCCGTCAGTCTGGTCTGTCCGGCGGCAGCTCGAGGGTGATGCGGGTGCCGGCTCCGGGGCTGGACCGGATCGTCACGGTGGCCCCGAGGCGTCTGGCCCGCGCCCGCAGGTTGCGGAGCCCGTGGCCGGCGCGCCCCACCGCCTGCGGGTCGAAGCCCACGCCGTCGTCCTCCACGACCAGGCGCACCCGGTCGTCCTCCAGGCAGAGGGAGACCTGTCCGGCGGTCGCCCGGGCGTGTCGTTGGCTGTTGCTCATGAGCTCGCGGGCGATAAAGAAGCACTGGGTGGCCTGCTCCGGCGTTAGGCGCGCCGCGGCCATGGGATCCACGTGCACGGTGAAGACCGGCGCCGGGGCCTCGGCCAGCGTCTTCAGCCAGCGGGCCAGGGCCTGGGGCAGCTCGGGGCCGGTCAGGGGCTCCGTCTCCTGCTCGGCGAGGTGGGTCCGGAGTTCATGGATCACCTGGTTCAAGTCGGCGACGGCGTCGTCGAGCCGCCGCCCCGCCTGCGTGACGTCCTCTCTGAGCACGCGGCGGGTCTCCACCAATCCCAGGCCGATGGCGTAGATCTCCTGGATGATGCCGTCGTGCAGATCCTGGATGAGCCGCTCCCGCTCATCCAGCAACCGGAGTAGGTCCTGCTCGCGGTCCCGGAGGGCCCGCTCGATGCGGTCACGCTCGGTGATGTCGAAGGCCATCCCGCCCACGAACACCCGGCTGGCAGCGTCTCGGAACGGGAACTTGTACACCCACCAGG
>CAZTUO010000005.1:11758-28683 GCA_964616355.1 uncultured Nitrospira sp. | reverse complement strand
CCCACCAGGTCCGGAGCTGGCCCTCCTGATTGGGGGCGGTCTCCTGGGTCTCGAGGGGCAGGTCTGTGCGCAGGACTTCCGCGTCGTTCCGCCGGAGCTGCCGCGCGGTGGCTTCGGGGAAGACCTCAAAGTCTGTCCGGCCGACAATCTGTTCCCGGGGGATTCCGATCAAGCGCTCGTAGGGCTCGTTGATGTACACGTAGCGGAAGCGCACGTCCTTCATCCAGGCGACGACCGTCGTGTTGTTCATGAAGGCGGCGAACCGCCGTTCACTCTCCTCGAGCGCTTCCACCGCTCGCTTGCGGTCCGTGAGGTCCAGGACATGGGAGATGCAGTAGAGGACGGTCCCAGTCTCGTCCCGGACCGGGGTGGCGTTGACGAGCGCCCAAACGGCGTGCCCGTCCCGGTGCCGGTAGCGCTTCTCGAGATGGAGCGAGGGGACCGCGCCGGCCAGCAGGCGGTGGAACTCGCGGAGGTTGCCCGCGAGGTCTTCCGGATGGGTGAGCTCCTGCCAGGTCAGGCCCTGCAACGTCTGGGGATCGTAGCCCAACATGGCGCCGAAGGCGCGGTTCACCTGGAGCAGATGGCCCGAGGGCTCGATGAGGAGCATGCCGACGGCCGCATGGTCAAAGGCGCTCTTGAAACGGGCCTCGCTTTCCTGGAGGGTAGCCGCCGCCCATCGCCTGCCGGTGATGTCGGTGTAGGCGACGACCGCCCCCACGAGGGTCTCGCCCTCGCGGATCGGATGGGCGGCGTACGAGACGGGAAACCAACTGCCGTCGCGGCGCCAGAAGACCTCGTCCTCGACCCGGCACCGCTGGCCGCTCCGGAGCGTCTGGAAGATCGGACAGGCCTCTTCCGGATAGGGCGCGCCGTCCGCCCGCGAATGGTGGTGGACCGGGTGGAAGCGGCGGCCCAGCAGGTCCTCCGGCGCGTAGCCCAGCAGCGCCGCTCCGGCCTGGTTGATGAACGTGCAGCGGCCCTCGCGGTCGAGCCCGCAGAGTCCTTCCCCCGTGAGGTCCAGTAACGTCCGGAGGGTCGCGTCCGCGGGCGCCCCAGGGGCCGGCCCGGTCCGGTGCGCGAGCGGCCCGGCGAGCCGCGCGGCGCCCCGAGTCGCGAGGAGACGGAGCCGCGCGCGGAGCCGGCTTGACAGGCTGGGGGACATCGGGATGGCTTCCTTGGTGTGCGGACGGGCTGCGCGGTGTCCCACCGCCCTCTGCGGTCCGCTGTCACGTGGTATTGCGTAACTCTGTACACGAGAACGGGGCGTGAGTCAACGGATTTCGGCCTCGGCGCGCGGTCGGCTCGCCGGCTCCTGCGGTCAAGGGGCCGGCGTTTTCCCGGTGGGGCCGTGGCGGCTGTAGATCGCGGCCGCCTGGGAGCGGCGCGTCACCTTGAGCTTCTGGAAGATATGGCCGAGGTAGTTCTTGACGGTTTTTTCGCTGAGGTCGAGCGCGGCGGCGATTTCCTTGTTGGTTTTGCCCTCGGCGACCAGGGCGAGCACGCGCGATTCCTGCGGCGACAGCCCCTGCTCGTTGCTCTGAGGACCCTGCTGCGCTAAGGCCTGCATCCGCGCGAGCACGGGCTGGGTCACGGCGGGATCCAGAATGGACTGCCCGGCCGCCACGGCCCGGATCGCCCGGAGCAGGGACTCGCTCGCGATTTCCTTGAGCACGTACCCGGCGGCTCCGGCGAAGATGGTAGCCACCACCGCCTCCTGGTCGGCGTAGGATGTCAGAAAGAGCACGCGCGTGGCCGGCGTCCTGGCCAGGATCTCCCGGCAGGCCTCGACGCCGCTCCCGTCCGGCAGGCGGACATCCAGGAGGACGACATCCGGCGCCAGGCGGCCCGCCTCGGCGATGGCTTCGGCCACGCTACCCGCTTCCCCGACGACCTCCAACCCCTGCCGGAGGCTGAGGAGCGTGCGGAGGCCGAGCCGCACGATCTCATGGTCGTCCACGAGGAGCACCCTAATGGGTCGGTCGGGGTGGTGGCTCACGGGGGGGCTCCTCCGCCAGGCCGGCCAGCATGTGGGTGCGGACCTCGCGGATCACGTGGTTCAAGCCGGCAATGGCCCGATCCACGGTCGCGATGACGGCGGGCCGGTCCTGCTCGATCAGGCGCTTGCATTCCTCCAGTTCCAAGCCGATCCCGAAGATCGTTTGAATCAGGTTGTCCTGCGGCTCGGGGGCGCGCCGCGTGGGTTCGCCGAGCCGGTGGTCCGTCTGCGGGCCTTCGGCCGCCCCGGGTTCCGTCGGCATGCAGGCAGGAGGTGCCTGGCTCCGGGTGGTGCCGGGATGGTCTGCGCCGGACTCCGCCTCCCGGCCGCGCAGGTTCTCCAGCGCCCGCTCGGCCTCGGCGAGCCGGCTGCGCAGGTTCGCGACCAGCCCCTGCAGCTCGGACACCGACTGTGGCAAGGGAGGCTGGGCCCCGTCCTCGGGGATCCCGAAACCAGGCTGCTCTGGCCGGTTCATGCGTGAGCCTTCCTGGTGCTCTCCGGGGAAGAGCTTGTGGGAGTCTTTGAGGGCGCTCGTCCCAGGTTCCGTCCCGCGGGCTCGCCCCCGCCGGCCGGATCCTCGGTGCTTAGGATACAGAGTTTTTCTGAACATGGGTGAAGAATTTTGGCCCTAGCCGGCTGGGGTTGAATGGCCCTGCCCGGGGAGGACTCAGGGCGAGGCATCCCGGGCCAATGTCCGCTGGATCTCGGCGGCGGTCTTGGCGTCCACGCCGGCTGCGCGCAGCTCCTCGTCGGTGGCCGTGGCGATCCGCTCCAGGCTGCCGAATTGTCGGAGCAGCCGGTTGCGGCGGAGCTCGCCGACGCCGATGATCTGATCGAGCCGCGAGCCGACCGTGGCCTTGGCTCGGAGCTTCCGGTGATAGGTCACGGCGAACCGGTGGGCCTCGTCGCGGATGCGCTGGAGGAGGTGGGTGGCCGGCGAGGACGGAGCCAGGATGATCGGGTTCTTGCGGCCGGGCAGGAAGAGGCGCTCCTCCTTGCGCTCGTGCCGGTCGCGGCCGAGCCGCTCGCTGCGGGCCTTGGCCAGCCCGACGATCGGCAGGTCCGGCCGGCCGACCGCCTTGAGCCCTTCCAGCGCCGCGGCGAGCTGGCCCAATCCGCCGTCGATCAGCACCAGGTCGGGGAGGGGGAGATCGGTTGCCTCCCCGTAGCGTCGCATGACGACCTCCTTCAGGCTGGCGAAGTCGTTCGCGCCCGCGACGGTCTTGATCCGGAACTTGCGGTAGTCCGCCTTCTTGGCCTGGCCCTCCTCCCACACGACCAGAGAGGCGACCGACTGGTCGCCCATCGTGTTGGAGACGTCGAAGCCCTCGATGCGGGCCGGCACCTTTTCCAAGCGGAGCAGCCGTTTTAGCTCAAGAGTGGCCTGCCGGTCGGCCTCCTCGCTGCGGAGATGTTCGGCGATGGCGGCCGCCGCGTTCTCCTCCGCCAGGCGCAGGAGCTGGTGCTTGGCCCCCCGCTCGGGCGCGACGAGCCGCACCGGCTCGCCCTTCTTCTCGGACAGCCACGTTTCGAGCAGCTCGGCCTCGGGCAGCGCGACGGGCACGAGCAGTTCCTTGGGCGGCAGGACCTCCTTGTTGTAGAACTGCTCGATGGCCGAGCGGACCAGCTCCTGGTCCGGCGCGTCGGCCGCGTCGGACCAGAAGAAGTCCTTGCGCCCGATCAGCAGCCCACCGCGGACGAAGAGCATCTGGAGGTCCACGGCGGTCCCGTGGCGGGCCAGGCCGACCACGTCCTGGTCGGCCGCCGCGGTCTGGGCCACCCGCTGCTTCTCCAGCGTCCGCTCGATCTTGAAGATGCGGTCCCGCAGCCGGGCCGCCTCCTCGAACTCCTCGCGGTCCGCCGCCCGCTGCATCTGCGCGCGCAGGTCCTCCAGCAGCTCCGTGTCCCGCCCCTCCAGGAACTGCCGCACCTGCGTCACGATCTGGTGGTACTCCTCGCGGGTCTGGTTCCCGATGCAGGGCGCCAGGCAGCGCTTAATCTCGAACTCGATGCAGGCCCGCTCCGCCGTCCCGTCGATCTCGATCTCGCAGGTCGCGAGGGGGAAGACCCGGCGGATCACCTTGAGTGTCTCGCGGAGGGCGCCGGCCGGCGTGTAGGGCCCGTAGTAGAGCGCCCCGTCCTTTTGCACGCGGCGGACGATCGAGCGGCGGGGGAAGTCCTCCTTGATCGGGAACCGGAGGTAGGGGTACTGCTTGTCGTCCCGCAGCACGACGTTGAAGCGGGGCCGGTGCCGCTTGATCAGGTTGCTCTCCAGGAGCAGCGCCTCCAGCTCCGAGCGCGTCACGATGGTTTCGATGTCCGCCACCTGGCTCAGCAGCAGCGCGGTCTTGGGGGTATGGTCGGCGCCCCGCTGGAAATAGGAGCGCACGCGGTCCGCGAGCACCCGGGCCTTCCCGATGTAGAGGATCTCGCCCCGGGCGTTCTTCATCAGGTAGACGCCGGGCTGCTCCGGCAGGCGATCCAGCTTCGCTTGGATCGCCTCGGTCGTCGTGCGCGAGGCGTGATTCGTCATGCGTGACCCGTGAACGGTGGGGGCTGGGCCGGTTCCTTGCGACTCACCTGTGCGCCACGCATCCCGCCGCCTTCAGACGAGGGCCGTGCCCGGCGGCCGCTCGATCAGTTCGATCTCGTAACCGTCCGGCGCGTCAATGAAGATGAAGCGGCTGCCCGAGGCGGTCCGGGTCGGGCCGTCGGTGATGGGGATGCCCTTGTCGGTCAAGGAGCGGATTGCGTCGTCCAAGTTCTCCACCTCGAAGGCGAGGTGCACGAGGTCCTCCTGGACTTTCACCGGGCCGCTCGGCGGAAAGCTGCACAGCTCGATCAGTTCCTCGCTGTTGGGCACCGCCAGGAACGCCAGGTGCGAGCCGCGCGGCGAGGTCTTGCGCTCGACGACCTCCAGGCCCAGGACGTCCCGGTAGAACGCGATGGTCCGGTCCAGGTCGCTCACCCGCATCCGGGTGTGGAGCAGTTTTCGAACGCGCATCGCGGGCTCCTTTATCCATTTCTCCGGGCGGGGCCGACGGTCTTCCGCATCAGGATCTCGGCTGTGCCGGGGACGAGCAGGTTCGGGATCGGTCCGATCTCCTCGTAGCCGTGCCGGCGGTAGAACCGGCGCGCCCCCTGGTTGAAGTCCGAGACGCAGACGAAGAGGTTGGGTACCCGCGCGAAGACGACCTGCTCCAGGTGGGCGAGCAGGGTGCCGCCGAGTCCCTTGCCCCGCGTCCCGGGCGCGATGGCCAGCAGCTCCAGGTAGTCGCCGAAGAGGAAGCGCCGCCGAAGCAGCGCGAGCCCGGCCACCGCGCCGTCCGCTTCGATCACGTAGCCCGCTCGGCTGTCGCCGAGCGACGCGAAGAGGCGCTCCCAGTCCGCGGCTCGGTAGCCCAGTGTCGCCCAGGGGTCCGACTCGCCGAGGATCGCGATGGCCGCGGCCCGATCCCGCTCCTCGTAGGGACGGATGTGGAGGCGTGCGGTGTCGCTCATGGGTGCATGCTGGGCTCGCACCGGTCCAGCAGCTCCGTGACCGTGACCGGCCTAAGGCCCCGCTTCCCAGCCAGCTCCTCGTACAGGGCCTCCACGAGCTCGCGGGTGTGCCGGCCCTTCCCGTTCGCGTGGAAGACGATGATGCTGCCGCCCCGTACCGAGGCGGTCAGCTCCCGGAGCATCGCCGCTGCGCTGAGCGCCGGGTCTGGGTCGCCGGAGACCGCGTTCCAGAGGATGACCCGCAAGCCGAGCTTCGCGGCGAGCCCCAGGGTCGTCTCATCGTACTCGCCGTAGGGCGGGCGGAACAGGCGCGTCTCACGGCCGTACTGCGCGCGGAGCCGGGTGAGCGGGCCGGCGATCTCGGTGGCCTGCTCCTCGGCGCTCAGCAGCGGCAGGTGGGCGTGAGCCTGTCCGTGCCCGCCGACCTCGAAGTAGGGGACCGCGAGCAGCGCGCGGACCTCGCGGTCGTGCGTCGCCATCCAGCGGCCCGAGAGGAAGAAGGTGGCGGGGATCCGGCGCGCGACCAGGGCCTCCACGAGCGCGGCGTCGTAGCCGCTCCCCGCCCGCACCGGGCAGAGATCAAAGGTGAAGGCGACGGCGCGACAGGTCTTCGGCCCCGCGCGAATCACCTGTGCCGCGGCCTCGCCGACGGGGGCTGCGGTCGCGAGGCACGTGAGGGCGGCGATGAGAGACAGCCTGTGCGGGACACGGGGGGCCATGGAGGTAGTATACCGGAACCGGGGCGGCGTCAGGGCGCGTGGCGACGCTCCATCCCAGCGGAGCCGGGGGGACCGGGTGGCGGGGCCGCCGGCCCGTCCACGACCCGGACGGAGCCGGGGATGGCTTCGGGAATCGAGATGGCCCCCTCCGGGCCGCTCCCCTTCTCCAGCGCTTCTTTCTCGACCTGAAACCCGATGAGGCCGGGCTTCGCAAAACAGGCGCTCACCGACTGGCCCGGCTCGATCTTGGCCGTCTCCTCGATCCCCCAGACGTAGTGGAAGCCGCGCTGGCAGGACAGCTCGTCGAGGTCGTCCTCGAGGAAGTTCACCCAGACCGGCACAGCCCGCCGGTTGGCCCAGCGCACCTCGTCGCCCGGGCGGACCGTGACGTTGCGCGGCGACACGGTCTCCCCGATCACGATCTCGTGGACGACGCCGGTCTGGCTGGTCGTCGGGAGGCTGCTGCAGGCCGCCGTGAGCAGCCAGGCCCAGCCGAGCAGGATCGCCGTGTGGCGGACCGTCATGCCATGCCCTCCATTGTCCGACCCGACGGGCCGGGGCCTCGCCCTGGCTCCGGTAGTATACCAGGATTTGCGCGGACCGGGCCACATTGACGCCAGGCCGCCGGATGGGTCAGGATAAGGATTCTTCGGCAACCGGCTTGGGGGCTCGATCTATGCAGGGACCCGACTGGCAGATCGGCCGCATCTTCGGCATTCCGATCAAGGTCCATGCCTCGTGGTTTCTGGTGTTCGCGTTCGTCACCTGGAGCCTGGCGACGGGCTATCTCCCGGACGCGCTGCCGGGGCTCTCGGCCGCCCGGTATTGGGGGATGGGCGGTCTCGCGGCGCTCCTCCTGTTCGGGTCGGTGCTGCTGCACGAGCTGGGCCATTCGGTGGTGGCGCTGCGGTATCGGATCCCGATCGGGCAGATCACGCTGTTCGTCTTCGGCGGGATGGCGCAGATGCACCGGGAGCCCCCCGGGCCGCGCGCGGAGTTCCTGATCGCGATCGCCGGCCCGACCGTGAGCTTCGCGCTCGGCGGCTCGCTGCTCTGGCTAGCTTCGATGGCCGAGTCGGCGCAGAACCTCCATGGGTTGATGGTCCTGGGCTTTCTCCTGGGCACGGTCAACCTGCAACTCGGGTTGTTCAACCTCATCCCGGGCTTTCCCCTGGACGGCGGGCGGGTCCTGCGGGCGGGGCTCTGGGCCTGGTTGCGCGACTTTAACCGGGCCACGCGGCATGCCTCGCTAGCTGGACAGGGCTTCGGGCTGATCTTCGGGGCGCTTGGCGCCGTGCTGCTGCTCGGCGCCATGACCGGCACGATCCCCGGGCCGCTCGCCGCCAACGGCGGCTGGATCCTGCTGGTCGGGGTGTTCCTGTTCGCCGCGGCCGCGGGGACCCGCCGCCAGGCCCTCCTGCGGACGGCTCTGGCGTCGGTGACGGTGCGGGAGCTCATGGTGAGCGACGTGCCGATCCTCCATCCCGAGCTGAGCGTGGACGAGGCCGTAACCCGGCACTTTCTCCGGCACGGGGCCGAGGAGTTCCCGGTCGGCGCGGAGGGCCGCCTCGTCGGCATGATCGCGGTGCGGCAGGTCCAGGCGCTCCCGCAGCCGCTCTGGCCGTGGCGCCGGGTCCGGGACCTCATGCAGCCCTGGTCGCCGGTGATGGAGGTCGCGCCCGAGGCCGCCGCCGTCACGGTGTTGGAGCGCATGCTGCGCGACGGGCGGAGCCGCCTGGCCGTCGTTGAAGACGGCCGGCTCCTCGGGTTCGTCACCCGCTCCGCGATCGGCCAGTTCCTCCGCCTGCGGGGCCTCTAACCCCCCTTCTGCAGCCGCCGCACCAAGGCGGCCCCCACCAGCAGCAGCACCGACGCGTAGTAGATCCATAACAGGAAGAGCACCACGGTGATCAGCGAGCCGTACATCCGGCCGTAGATGCTCGGGCCTTCCAGGTACGTCTTGAACAGGTGCTTGGCGGATTCCCAGAGCAGGGCCAGGACCAGGGCCCCGGCCGCCGCGTGGGGCCAGGCCGGCCGCTCCACCGGCAGGTACCGGTAGAGGCACGTGGCCGAGAGGAAGACCAGGAAGAACGGGAGCACGTAGGGAACCATGAAGTCGTGGGCAGCGAGCGCGAGCCAGTTCAGGCCACCGAAGTCGGGCGCGTAGGCGACGAGGAGGCGCAGGGCCTTGGTCACGACGTAGGACAGCACCATCAGCATCTCGACCAATCCGACCAGCGCAACCGAGAGGCCCACAGACGCGACGATGGGCCGGCGCTTGCCCGGGTCGAAGACGACGTTAATGGCGTACTGCATCTCGTAGAACACCAGCAGCCCGAACCACAGAAAGGCGAAGAAGGCGCCCCACCGCATGACCGGCTCGGAGGAGACCCGCCTGATCTCGCGAGCCAGGTCCGTACCCAGGTGCGGCAGAAACCCCTCCAGGAACTTCAACAGGAACTCCGACCCGATCCGGTCGCTGCTCACGAAGAACCCGATGAAGTAGAGCAGCAGGAAGATCAGGGGAAAGAAGGACAGGAGGGAAAAGAAGGCGAGCGAGGCGGCCAGGCTGATCCCGCCGTGCCGGCAGAAGTCGGCGAGGGCGCCGCGCACCAGTCGGAGGGCTGCACGCACCAGACTAGGATGCCGGGATTCGTGCAGCGGGTCAAGCGCCGAGTGGCGGCCCGCGCTACCGGAGGCCGATCACCGCGGTGGTGGCGAGCGAGACCAGGGGGGTGGGGAAGAGCCCGAGGAGGACCACGCCGGCGAGCGCGCAAGCCAGGACGAAGGCCATGACCGGCGAGGTGGCGACCCGCGGAGCGAACTGCTGGGGGCCGTGGGGCTCCCGCATGTACATGACCATGACGACCCGGAGATAGTAATAGGCCGACACCGCGGCGAAGAGCAGCGCGACGGCGGCCAGCCAGGCGAGCCCGCCCTTGACCGCTGCGAGGAAGAGGTAGAACTTGCCGATGAACCCCGCGGTCGGCGGGATGCCCGCCAGCGACACCATGAACACCAGCATGAGGAACGCCGGGACCGGCTGCCGCTTCGCGAGCCCCGTGTAGTCTTCGATCTCGTCGCTCTCCAGCCCGTCCTTCCGCAGCATGGCCACCACGGCGAAGGCGCCCAGGGTCATGAAGGCGTACACCGCCAGATACAGCAGGACGCTCGCGACCCCGAGCGTCCGCGTGTCGGCGTCGCCGTCCGTCTGGCTGGCCGCGACGAGTCCGATCAGCGCGTACCCGGCGTGGGCGATGCTGGAGTAGGCGAGCATCCGCTTGATGTTCGTCTGGACGATCGCCACGACGTTGCCGAGGACCAGGGTCGCGAGGCACACCACCAGGAAGAGGGCGTGCCAGTTCGCCTGGAGCCCGCCGAGCCCTTCGAGGAAGACGCGCAGGAAGGCGCCGAAGCTGGCCGCCTTGGAGGCCACAGCCATGAAGGCGGTGACGGAGGTCGGCGAGCCCTCGTACACGTCCGGCGTCCACATGTGGAAGGGCACGACGGCGATCTTGAACCCGAAGCCGACCACCAGCAGGATCGTGGCCAGGAGGAGCCCCGGATCGTCCAGGCTCCGCGGGCCGATCGTCGCGGCGACGGCCGGCAGGCGCGTGCTGCCCGCGACGCCGAACAGCAGCGAGATGCCGTAGAGGAGGATGCCGGAGGAGAAGGCCCCCAGCACGAAGTACTTGGCCGCCGCCTCCAGCGAGCGCGGCTCGGCCCGCTTGAAGCCGGCCAGCACGTACA
Source organism: uncultured Nitrospira sp. (assembly GCA_964616355.1). Taxonomy (GTDB): domain Bacteria; phylum Nitrospirota; class Nitrospiria; order Nitrospirales; family Nitrospiraceae; genus CAZTUO01. Next base: position 18,714 of record CAZTUO010000005.1, on the reverse strand, counting down.
GCGACAGGGACATGAGCTCCAGGCCCAGGTAGATGAGGAGCAGGTCGGCCGCCGAGACCATGATCATCATGCCCGACAGCGACAGCAGGAGGAAGCCGTAGTATTCCGCCAGGTTGATCCGCTCCGCTTTCAGGTACACGTGGGACAGCAGGATCGTGAGGCCCGTCACCAGGTACAGCAAAATTTTCCAGAAGCAGGCGTAGGGGTCCACGACGACGAGGTCGCTGAACGCCGTGACCCGGGTCCCCATTTGCCCCGAGGTGAGGCCGAGGCAGAGGACCAGCGCGCCGAGGCTCAGCCAGGCCAGCCAACCCTTCCGCGCCGGCGCGAGCACCGGGTCCAGCCCGAGGACGAGGCAGGCCGCTGTCACCACGATCAGCTCGGGCAGCACGGCCAGGATGTCAGACACCGGCAGCGTCACGGATGATCCTCCGGAGACGGTGGCTGGTGCGCAGTCGTGCGCCCAGCGGTGACCATCTCTCCCGCGGACTCCTGCCCCCTGCCCACGGTGGCCTCCCTACGTTCCGCGTGCTCGATCAAGTGGTTCACGCTCGCGTGCATGGGGGCGAGCACGGGACTCGGGAACAGCCCGATCCAGAAGACGAGCACGGCCAGCGGGGTCAGGACCGCCATCTCGCGCCAGTTCAGGTCGACGAGGGGCGCGGCGCGGCGCCCCGGCGGCCCGAACGCGACGCGCTGCACCATCCAGAGGAGGTAGGCCGCGGCGAGGATCACGCCCAGGGCGGCGACGGCCGCCGTCGCCTTGCTCCAGGCGAACGTCCCGACCAGCACGAGGAACTCGCCGACGAAGCTGTTGGTGCCGGGCAGCCCGAGGGAGGAGAGCGCGAAGATCACGAGGCAGGTGGCGTAGCGCGGCATCGGGCCGGCGAGGCCCGCGTTGTCGGTGATGAGCCGGCTGTGTGTGCGCTCGTAGACGAGGCCCACGCACAGGAACAGCGCGCCGGTCGTGATGCCGTGGTTGATCATCTGCAGGAGCGCGCCCTCGATCCCCTGGGCGTTCAGCACGAAGATGCCCAGCGTGACGAAGCCCATATGGCTGACGCTCGAGTAGGCGATCAGCTTCTTGAGGTCGCTCTGGGCCAGCGCCATGTAGGCGCCGTAGAGGATCGCGACCAGGGACAGCCCGACGACGACTGGCGTGAACGTCTCCACGGCCTGGGGCAGCATCGGCAGCGTGAACCGCAGGAAGCCGTAGGCGCCCATCTTGAGGAGCACGCTCGCGAGGATCACGCTGCCGGCGGTCGGTGCCTCCACGTGCGCGTCCGGCAGCCAGGTGTGGAACGGAAACATCGGCACCTTCACGGCGAAGGCGAAGAAGAACGCCCAGAACAGCCAGTGCTGGAGCCAGGCGGGATACGCGACCCGGCTCAGCAGCAAGATGTCGAAGGTCTGCCCGCCGTGGAAGTACAGGACGAGGATCGCGACCAGCAGCAGGATGCTGCCGACCAGGGTGTAGAGGAAGAACTTGATCGCCGCGTAGATCCGGTTCGGTCCACCCCAGACCCCGATGATGAGGTACATCGGGACGAGCATCGCCTCCCAGAAGATGTAGAACAGGACGAAATCGAGGGCGGCGAAGACGCCGAGCATCGCCGTTTCCATGATCAGGAGGCTGGCCATGAACTCTGTGACGCGGGTCTCGATGGCGCGCCAGGAGACGAGCACGCAGAAGGGGGTCAGGAGCGTGGTCAGCAGGACGAGCGGCAGGCTGATGCCGTCCAGGCCGAGCCGGTAGCTGATCGGAGGCGCGGTGATCCAGGCGACCTCTTCGCCGAACTGCATGCGCGGCGTGGTCGGATCGAAGAGGAACCAGAGCGGCAGCGACAGGAGAAACGTCGAGATCGAGACGGCGAGCGCGGTCCAGCGGACCGCGGCCTCGCTCAGGAAAAACAGCGTGACCGCCCCGACCAGCGGCAGGAACACGACGAGCGTCAACCAGGGAAAGCCCGCGCTCTGGAGGCTCAGCTCACTCATAAAAGAAGGAACATCGTCAGGATGATGGCGGCGCCCAGCGTCATCCCGAGCGCGTAGTGCTGGGTCTGCCCGCTCTGCGCCAGGCGCAGGATCCAGCCGCCCAGGGCGACGGCGCGGGCCACGCCGTTGACCGCTGCGTCAATGACCCCGACGTCCACCCGTCGCCAGAGTCCCTCGGCGAGCGTGAAGGTCGGCCGGACCACGCTCCGGTCGTAGGCTTCATCCACGTACCACTTATTGAGCGAGCCTTCGTAGGCCAGCCGCCACTGGGCCGCGAGCCGGTCCGCCAGGCCCGGCGCTCGCACGTAGACCACGTAGGCGGCCGCGATGCCTGCCACTCCGGCGAGCGTCGCCAGCCCCATGAGGCCCCAGGCCGCCGGACCACCGTGGGCCGCCGCGTGGCCGGGCGGGCCCGAGAGCGCCGGCGCCAGGAATCCGGGGAGGCCCAGGTAGCCCGCGACGATGGACAATCCGGCCAGGATCACGAGCGGAACCGTGACGACACGCCCCGGCTCGTGGAGGTGGGCGGCGCGTTCCGGGTCCACCCGCGGTTCGCCCCAGAACACGACGAACACCAGGCGGAAGCTGTAGAACGCCGTCACGCCCGCCGTCGCGACGCCGAGCAGACTCAGCACCCGGCCCAGGGGCCCCGCCGCCCACACGCCCAGGAGGAGCTCGTCTTTGCTGAAGAACCCGGCCGTCAACGGGAAGCCGGCCAGCGCCAGCGAGCCGACGACGAAGGTCCAGTAAGTGATCGGCATCCGGTCCTTGAGCCCGCCCATCCGGCGCATGTCCTGCTCGTGATGGAGCGCCAGGATGACCGACCCGCAGCCGAGGAAGAGCAGGGCCTTGAAGGCGCCATGCGTGAGCAGGTGGTAGATCCCCGCCGCGTAGGCGCCAGCCCCGCAGGCCATCATCATGTAGCCGAGCTGGCTGACCGTGGAATAGGCCACCACGCGCTTGATGTCGTGCTGAGTCAGCGCGACGCTGGCGCCGAGGACCATCGTGGCGGCGCCGGTGACGGCGACGACGTCCAGGGCGGCGGGCGAGAGGTTGTAGAGCGGTGCCAGCCGCGCCACCATGAAGACGCCCGCCGTGACCATGGTCGCGGCGTGGATGAGCGCCGAGATCGGGGTCGGGCCCTCCATGGCGTCTGGGAGCCAGACGTGGAGCGGCACCTGGGCGGACTTGCCCACCGCGCCCACGAACAGGAGCAGGCAGATCAGCGTCACGGTGGAGACCTCCCAGGTGCCGCCGAAGGGGCGCAGCAGGTTGGTCCGATCCCCGGCGAGGTCGCCGGCCTGGGCGAAGACGTGCCGGTATTCCAGGGAACCGAACGTGTAGAAGATCAGCAGGACGCCAAGCAGGAACCCGAAGTCGCCGATCCGGTTCACGATGAAGGCCTTGGTGGCCGCGCTGCAGGCGCTCGGTCGCTCGTACCAGTGCCCGATCAGCAGGTAGGAGCAGAGGCCGACTGCCTCCCAGAAGATGAAAAGCTGGAGGAAGTTGTTGGCCAGGACCAGCATCAGCATGGAGAAGGTGAAGAGCGCGATGTAGGCGAAGAACCGTGCGTAGCCCTTCTCCCCGTGCATGTAGCCGATCGTGTAGACGTGCACGAGCGAGCTGACGATGGTGACGAGCAGGAGCATCGCGGCGGCGAGCCGGTCCACCGTCAGGCCGAGCTCGATCGTGAGGTCACCGGAGGTCAGCCAGGTGTACAGGGGGACCGTCACGGGCGCGCCGCGGGCCGCGTCGTTGAAGGCCAGGACCGACAGGACGAGCGAGCCCAGCACCGCCGGCACGGCGACGAGGTGCGCCCGGTCCTTGATCCAGTGACCGGCCAGGCCGAGGACCAGGAAGGCCAAGAAAGGCAGCAGGGGAATTAAGGCGTAGAGCATTATCCCGCCACTCCTTGTGCTCCTCCCTCTCCCTCCAGGGGCGAGGGAGGAAGGAAGGATCTCACCATTTCAGCAGCCGGAACTCGTCCACGTTGATGCTGGCCTTCCCACGAAAGAGCCCGGGCAAGCGGACCCCGTGCCGGTCTCAGGCCACATCGGCTGTATAGGCGATGACCGGAACGGCCAGGGTTTTCTTCTTTCGCGCACGCTTGGCTGCAGCCACCAAGGCGGCGAGCTGGCGGCCGACCTCCGAGCGCACGATCTTCTCGCCGCACCGCGTGCACTGTCCGACGGGGACTTGATCTACGACGAGCAGCCTGTCCTTCACGCGGATGTCCAATGCAACCCGCTTCGGCTCTACCTTCCCCTCGCAGATGTGGCAGCGACCATAATCGTACATGGGGGCACCTCTATAAGCCTGGCTCCAGCACGTAGGTTGTGATCAGAAGCAGTGTGCCGGTCTCCTTGAGTCTGCAGATGACGGCAACCCGGCGGCCATCCGCGGTCGGGCCGACCACCTCGTAGCGGATGCCGCGAGGATCGTCGGTAAAGCGGCGCCTGATCCTGCCTGACAGGATCACAGCCTCGATGTCGTTCATTTGCAGGTCGTCGTTGAGCATTTCTTCAAGAAAATGGGGGACCGTGACCTCATAGTCTCTGTCGCGTATCCTCTGTCGAATCCGTTGCATTGTGGACAACGATAGCCCTCGCCACTCACCATGACTGTCCGCCAACTCGCTGTTTCTTCCTCAAAGCTGAAAGCTGACTGCTGGTTGCTGATAGCTTGCGATTCACCATTTCAGCAGCCGGAACTCGTCCACGTTGATGCTGGCCTTGTGGCGGTAGAGCGCGATGATGATGGCGAGGCCGACCGCCACTTCCGCCGCCGCGACCGTGAGCGCGAAGAAGACGAACACCTGCCCGGCGATGTTCTGGGAGTAGTGCGAGAACGCGACGAAATTGATGTTCGTGGCGTTCAGCATCAGCTCGACCGAGAGCAGGATGACGATGATGTTGCGGCGCATGAGCACGCCGACCAACCCGGTCGTGAACACGATCGCGCTCAGGATCACGTAGTAGGACAGGGGAATAGTCATGGGTCACTGCTCATGGGTCACTGGGTTGCGAACTCGTCTCGCGCCGACTCTGCTCCCGGGCCTTGACTATTGACCGAGGACCGTTGTCTCTACCGCGAACGCTCGTATAGGTCGCGCTTGGCCAAAATGATCGCGCCGATCATCGCGACCAGCAGGATCAGCGAAGCTACCTCGAAGGGGAACAGGTACGTCGAGTACAGCACCTCCCCGATGGTCTCGGTGTTCCCTTCGACGGCGCCTGCGCTGAGCCGCGCCGAAGCGCTCGGGGAAACCCCGCCCGAGGCGGTGGGCGCCCCGGCGCCGCCCGCGAGGTCGTGCCGGTACAACAGCAGGAGCACCTCGGTGATTAAGGTGATGCCCACGAGCGCAGCGGCGGGAAACTGGGAGTGGTAGCGGTCCTCGCGCTTGAGGTTCAGCAGCATCACGACGAACAGGTAGAGGACGAGGATGGCGCCGGCGTACACGATGACCTGGACCGCCGCCAGAAACTCGGCGTGCAGCGTCACGTAGAGGCCCGCCACGTGAAAGAACAGGATGAGCAGGGAGAGGGCGCTGTAGATCGGATTGCGCAGCGCCACGACCAGTACCGCGGTCGTGACGATCACCCCGGCAAAGTAGAAAAAGAAGAGTTCGGCCACGCTTTAGCCCCTCTTTCCCCCTTCCCGCGCGTCAGCCCGCTGTCCATTCGTCTTCGCCCGAAAAGCGGGGCGAGGAGGATCGCGCTACGTTTCCTTCGGAGGCAGGTGCTTGAAGGCCACGTTGAAGAAGGCGACGTTCGGGTGCTGCCATTCCAACCGCTTCTCGCGGATCGGGAACGACCGGTCCCCGATCGCGAGCAATTGCTGCTTGTTCAAGAGAAGCTGGCGCTTGTCGTACACCGCCCATTCGAACTCCCGGGTCATGCCCAGGGCGTCCACCGGGCAGGCGTCCACGCACAGGCCGCAGAACAGGCAGCGCGTCATGTCCATGTAATATTCCTTGGCGTACCGCTTCGTGGGCTCGCCGGGCACCTCGGCGCTGACGACCCGGATCACACGCGACGGGCAAGCCGCCTCGCAGAGGTCGCACCCGACGCACTTCTCCGTGCCGTCGTCGTACCGGAGTAGCGCCAGCATGCCCCGGTAGCTGTCCGGCAGCTCCCGCTTCTCGTGGGGGTATTGGAGCGTGATGGGGCGATAGCGCAGCAGGTGCCGGAGCGTGGCCTTCATGCCCACGAGGATTTCGTAGAAGGTAATGGTCTTAAGCCACTGTTTGAATCGCATCATGGCTCCGCTGGTCGCGAAGAGCGAAGAGCCGGTCGCCAACTCAGCGCTAGCGCGCATTATTCATGAACGCTTCTACTGCAATCGCGGATTCGCCGCTGCGACAAGCTGGCATGCGGCGGTGCGGCATGCCAGCAGGCGGGCTCGCCGCTCGGTCGGTCAACATACTGTTTCAAGTATGCCTCCCTCCCTCGCGGCTCCACGCGCCTGTTTCGCGTGGCGACTGCGCGATTTCGCGCCGAACCGTCATGAATAATGCGCGCTAGTGACTGCGTGCGGTTCGTGCGTCGCTTCATCTCGGGAACAGATACGCGGCGATCGCGGTGATCAGGATGTTCCCCAAGGCGATCGGCAGCATGACCTTCCACCCGAACCGCATGAGCTGGTCGTAGCGCAGCCGCGGCAGCGTCGCGCGCAGCCAGAAGAACAGGAACAGGAAAAAGTACACCTTGACGGTGAACCAGAAGATCCCGGACAGCCAGGCCAGATGCTCCAGCGAGCCGTGGAACTGGAGGAACGGTGCCGGCGCGTTCCAGCCTCCGAGGAACAGGGCTGCCGCGATGCAGGAGACCAGGATCATGTTCGCGTATTCCGCGATAAAGAAGAAGGCGAACCGCATCCCGCTGTACTCGGTAAAGAACCCGGCGACCAGCTCGCTCTCGGCCTCGGGCAGGTCGAAGGGCAGCCGGTTGGTCTCCGCGACC
>CAZTUO010000005.1:0-11744 GCA_964616355.1 uncultured Nitrospira sp. | reverse complement strand
ATCTGCGGGAAGGGCGGGGCGAAGGCGAACCAGTTCCAGAACCAGCCGCTCTGGGCCTCGGTGATCTTCACCAGACTCAGGGAGCCGGCGAGCAGGAGCACGCCGACGATCGCGAGCCCGATGTTCAGCTCGTAGCTGATCACCTGCGCGGCGGAGCGCAGCCCGCCCAGCAGCGAGTACTTGCTGTTCGACGCCCAGCCGCCCAGGATGATCCCATAGGCGCCGATGGAGGCGAAGGCCAGGATGTAGAGGATCCCGATGTTGATGTCGCTGATGACGAAGGGCTTGAACTCCACGCCGCCGACCTCGATGGTGATCGCCGGGCCGAACGGGATGACCGCGAACCCGATGAGCGCCGGCACCAGCGCGAGGATCGGCGCGAGGCTGAACAGGAACTTGTTCGCCCCGGCGGGGATAATGTCCTCCTTGAAGAAGAGCTTCAGCCCGTCGGCGATCGGCTGGAGGATGCCGTACGGGCCGACCTCCATGGGCCCCATGCGGTCCTGCATCCAGCCGAGCACCTTGCGCTCCGCCAGCGTCAGCACCATCACCGTGAGCAGCACCACGCCCAGGACGACGCCGATCTGGGCGAGCGACAAGGCCAGCTTCAGTCCGAGTTCAGCCATAGCATCTCCCTGGCAAGGGGGGCGAGGCGAGGGGCGAGCGGCTCAGAGCGCCCATGCTGTGTCCTCCCCCCCTTGCCCCTAGCCCCTCGCCTCTAGCCTTTCTATTTTCACCTGCACCGACTTGTAATAGGGCACGCCCGTCTGCGGGTCCGTGACGACCTCGAAGAGTCCGCGCGCCTCCTGGTCGAAATGCTCCGGAAAGACCGCCAGACCCTGCGGGATCCGGTCCAGCAACTTCACCGGCGTCGTCATCGCCCCACGCGCATTGGACAGCCGGACCCGGTCGCCGTCGGCGACGCCCAGCCGCGCGCCGTCCGCCGGGTTCAAGCTCAGGACGCCGGCGGCTTGCACCTGGAGCAGCCCCTTGGCCCGGGTGGAATACTTCCCTGAATGGAACAGGCTCTGGGCCGCGAGCAGGGTCAGGTGTCCGGCCGGATGGTCGGACGGGCGCGGTGGCCGGTATCGGGCCGCCAGATCCTCCTGGAAGCCCTCGGCGAGATAGCGCTCGACCGCTGCCGGGTTCGGGCGGGGGGGCATCGGCCCGGGACCCAGCAGCCCGTAGCCCGGAATCAAGGCTCGAATCTCTTTCAGGATCTCTTTGGCATCCCCATATTCGATCGGATAGCCCAGCAGCACGGAGAGGGCGGAGAGGATCTCCCAGTCCGGCCGGCTCTCGCCGATCGGGTCGATGGCCTGATGGATCGCCTGGACATGGCCCTCGGTGTTCGTGAAGGTGCCGTCCTTCTCGGCGAAGGAGCAGGTGGGCAGGACCACGTGTGCGCGCGCCGCGGTCTCGGTCAGGAACAGCTCCTGGCAGACGAGCAGCTCCAGGCGCTCCAGGGCCTCGACGACCCCGGCCGAGGGTGGGAGCGAGCCGACCGGGTTTTCCCCGACGACGAGCAGCGCCTTGACGCGGCCCGCGCGGGCGTCCTCCAGAATCTCCATCAAGGTCCGGCCCGGTCCCTTGGGCAGCTCCTCTTTCCAGAGCGCCGTGAGCCGCTCGACCCCCTCGCCGTCGCCTGGCTCGCAGGGCCCTGGGAGGTATTCGGCGACCGTCCCCATCTCCACGGCACCCTGGTCGTTGTTCTCCTCCGCCAGGGGCGCGAGCCCGCAGCCGGGCCGGCCGTGCTGCCCCGTCAGCAGCAGCAGGTCCAGGAGACTGACCGTCGTGCCGTAGCCGCCGGGCTGCCGGAGCACGCCCTGGCCGACCACGACGACGGCGCGCGGGGCCCCCGCGAACGTGCGGGCGGCGGCGGCAATGGCGTCCCGCCGGTGCCCGGTCGTCGCCTCGATCTCCTCCCAGGACAGTGCCGCGAGGGCCTCGGCGATCGCCTGGACGTACCCGGGCGCGCGACGGGCCAAGTCCTGATCCATGAGCCCCTCCTCGACGACGGCCTTGATGAGCCCGAGCACGACGTGGGCGAACCGGTCGGGTCGGGTCCCGAGATGGTGTGCGGCGAGGTTGGCGATGTTGCTGATTGTGCCGATCGCGGGCTCCAACGCCTCGATGGTGATGAGCTGGGCACCGCGCTTCTTGACCGCTTCCTTGACCTTGAGGCCGGTGATCGGGTTGGTCTCGGTGACGTTGGTCCCCACCAGCAGGAGCGCGTGGGCGGCCACGATGTCCTCGAAGGTCACGGTCCAGCGGTGCGTGCCTTGGACGCGGCGGAGCGCACGCACCCCGTTGATCTGCCCGTACCGCGCGCCGCTGTCGAGCTGGTTCGTGCCGAGCGCCAGCCGCATGACCTTCTGGAAGACGTACAGGTCCTCGTTGGTGCAGCGCGAGGAGATCAGCCCGGCGATAGCGCCGGGGCCGTGCTTCAGCTTGATCCGGCTCAGGGACGCCGCGACGGACTCGAGGGCTTCCTCCCAGGTGGCCTCGACGAGCTCTCCATCGCGCCGGACGAGCGGGCGGGTCAGGCGGTCGGGATGCGTGCTCGCGTGGTAGCCGAAGTAGCCGCGGGCGCAGAGATCCCCGTTGTTGCGGCCGGCGCCGAAGGCGGACATGACCTCGATGAGCTGGTTCTGCTTGGTCTGGATCGTGAGGGCGCACCCGTCCCCGCAGTAGGCACAAATGGAGTCCGCGCGCTTGAGCATCCAGGGACGGTACTCGTACATGGACAGCCGGCTGGTGATCGCGCCCACCGGGCAGATCTGGACGCATCCCCCGCAAAACTCGCAGTCCAGCTCATGCGTGGTGAAGTGCTTGATCTCGGTCATCGTGCCACGCCCAGCCGGGGCCAGGGCCTGAACGTCCATGACCTCGTCGCAGTACCGGACGCAGCGCAGGCACTGGACGCAGCGGTTCATCTGGGTCTCGATCAGCGGGCTGAAGTACTCCTTCTGGAAGACCCGCTTGACCTCGATGAACCGGCTGGTCGTGGGCGTGTACTCGTGCGAGAAGTCCTGCAGGTCGCACCGCCCACCCTGGTCGCAGACCGGGCAGTCCAGCGGGTGGTTCGCGAGGATGAACTCCAGCACCGACTTGTGCGCCTGGTTGACGACCGTCGTGGCGGTGCGGACCACCATGCCCTCGGCCACCGGCGTGCTGCACGCGGTCTGGAGCTTGGGCATCCTCTCGATCTCCACCAGGCACATGCGGCAGTTGGCGTCAGGCTTGAGCTTGGGGTGGTAGCAGAAGTGCGGAACCATGACGCCGGCCTGGCGCGCCGCCTCGATCACGAGCGTGCCCTTGGGCACGGTCACGTGGTGTCCGTCAATGGTCAAGCGGACTGTCTCGACGGAGATAGGGGTCATGCTCCTGTCCTGCGCTCCCGGCGAGGGGCGCCCCCTCGCCTCGCCGCTGGCCCCGCGTCTCGGGAGCGCTACTGGCGTCCCGCCGGCATCACCAGCTCCGGGACCCCCGCGAGCCCCAGGGCTTCCGCCTCGCGGATCAACGCCTCGTATTCGTGACGCCAGTACTGCAGGGTGCTCAGGATCGGGGCGACCTCGGCGTCCCCGAACGCGCAGACCGTCCGGCCGGCGATGTTCTGGCACAGATCCACGAGGGTTTCAAGGTCTTCTTTGCGGCCCCGCTTGCTCAGGATGCGGCGCAGCGTCTGGACGAGCCAGGAGCTGCCCTCGCGACACGGGCTGCACTTGCCGCAGGACTCGTGGAAGAAGAACTCCATGAGGCGCAGCGCCGCCCAGACCATGCTGGTCCCTTCCTCCATCACCGTCACGCCGCCCGAGCCGAGCATGGAGCCGGCCTGGGCGACGGATTCGAAGTCCAGCTTCACGTCCAGGTGCTCCGGCGTGAAGAAGGCGGCGGAGGCTCCGCCCGGGATGATGGCCTTGAGCGGCTTGTCCGAGCGCATGCCGCCCGCGTGCTCGAAGATGAGCTCGCGGAAAGTGATGCCCATCGGGACCTCGTAGTTGCCCGGTCGCTTCACGTGCCCGCTGACGCAGAAGATCCGGGTCCCCGTGCTCTTCGGCGGCGACCCGATCGAGGCGAACCACTCCGGGCCCCGGACGACGATGTGCGGCAGGTTCGCCAGGGTCTCGACGTTGTTCACAACGGTCGGCTTGTTGTAGAGCCCGTGCGTGGCGGGGAAGGGCGGCTTGACCCGCGGCAGTCCCCGCTTGCCTTCCAGCGATTCCAGGAGCGCGGTCTCCTCCCCGCAGATGTAGGCCCCGGCCCCCCGGTGCACCCAGATTTCCACGCTGACCCCCGTGCCCAGGATGTTCCGGCCGACGTAGCCTGCCGCGCGCGCCTCGGCGAGCGCCCGCTCCAGGATCGCGGCGCCCAGCGCAAACTCGCCCCGAATATAGATGTAGGCTGTCTCCGCCCCGATGGCATAGCAGGCGAGCAGGATCCCCTCCAGGATCTGATGCGGGTCCCGCTCGATGAGCTGCCGGTCCTTGAAGGTGCCCGGCTCGCTCTCGTCCGCGTTGCAGCACAGGTACTTGGGGCCTCGGTAGTCCTTGGGCAGGAATCCCCACTTCACGCCGGTCGGGAAGCCGGCGCCGCCGCGGCCCCGCAGGCCGGACCGCTTGACCATCTCGGTGACCTCGGCGGGCGCGACCTTGCCCAGCACCTTCCGGAGCGCCTGGTAGCCGCCTGCGCGCTCGTAGTCGGCCAGCGAGCCGGTGTAGCCCGGCGTCAGCATGTTCTTGGTCAAGATGGGCTCGTAGCGAGGCATGGTATGAGTCCGGTCAATCGTCAATGCTCATAGTCCATGGGGACAGCCCGCTGGTTCCGGCAGCAGGAATGGGCCGCTCTTGAGCGGCGAGGTCCCGTCCCGCTTCAAGTCGGCCAGGATCCGGTCCAGCTTCTCCTCCGTGATCCGCTCGTAATAGTCGTCGTTGATCTGCATCATCGGCCCGGTGCCGCAGGAAGCCAGGCACTCCACCGTGCTGAGCGTGAACAGCCCGTCCGGGGTCGTCTCTCCGGGCCGAATGCCGAGCCGCGCCTTCAGCCACCACAGCAGGGTATCGGACCCAACGAGCGCGCACATGAGCGATTTGCACACCTGGATGTGGAACTTGCCGATCGGCTTGAGCCGGAGCATCGTGTAGAAAGTCACGACCTCGTACACCTGGGGCGGCGTGAGCCGCAGGATCGCGGCGATCTCCTTCATCGCCGCCTCGCTCACGTACCCTTCCTCCTGCTGGGCGAGCCACAGCAGCGGCAGCAGGGCCGACCGCCGCACGGGGTAGCGGCTCAAGATTGCGGCGATTTCGTCCTTGTATTTCTCTGAGAGCTTCATGCTGCTCCGCGAGCGTCGTCACTCGTCCTTGAGCCGTTCGTTCAGAGGCCGACGAATGCCGGTTGACGCGCGATGCCTTCTCACCGGTCGCATTCCCCCATGACGATGTCGTAGGTGCCGAAGATCGTGATGATGTCCGAGATCAGGTACCCCCGCGCCATGTGGTCGAAGGCGCCCATGTGCACGAACGACGGGGCGCGGATCTTGAGCCGATAGGGCCGCGGGCTCCCGTCGCTGATGATGAAGAACCCCAGCTCGCCCTTCGGAGCCTCGGTCGCGCAGTAGGTCTCGCCCTTGGGCGGCTTGAACCCCTGGGTGAAGATGATGAAGTGGTGGATGAGGCTCTCCATGTCCCGCATGACCCTCGGTTTGGGCGGCGGGACGACCTGCGGCACGTCCGCCATGATCGGGCCGGCCGGCAGTTGGTCCAGACACTGCCGGATGATCCGGGCGCTCTGCCGCATCTCTTCGATCCGCACCCAGTAGCGGTCGTAGGTGTCGCCGTTTTTGCCGATCGGGACCTCCCAGTCCACCTTGTCGTAGGCACCGTAAGGCTCGAACTTGCGCACGTCGTAGGCCACGCCGGAGCCCCGGAGGACGGGCCCTGTGAGCCCGAAGTTGATCGCATCCTCGGCGGAGATCACCGCGACGTTCTTCGTGCGGGCCAGCCAGATGCGGTTGCTTTCGAGCAGCTCGTTGTACTCGTCAATGTGCGCCGGGAAGGTCTCCAGGAACGCCTTCAGGCGCGCCACGAGGTCCGGCGTGAAATCGCTGTCCACGCCGCCGATGCGGTAGTAGTTCAGGGTCAGCCGCGCGCCGCAGAGCTTCTCGAACAGGTCGAGCAGGACCTCCCGCTCGCGGAAGGTCCAAAAGAAGACGGTCATGGCGCCGATGTCCAGGGCCTGGGTGCCCAGCCAGAACAGGTGCCCGACGATCCGCTGCATCTCGGCGACGATGGTGCGGATGTACTCCGCGCGCTCGGGGACCTGGATCCCGACCAGCTTCTCGACGGCGCGGACATAGGCGTAGTTGTTGGTCATCGAGCAGACGTAGTCGAGGCGGTCGGTGTGGGGGATGATCTGCATGTAGGCGAGCCCCTCGGCCAGCTTCTCGACGCCGCGGTGCAGGTAGCCCAGGTCGGGGGTCGCCTTGACGATCCGCTCGCCATCCAGCTCGAGGACGACGCGGAGCACGCCGTGGGTGCTCGGGTGCTGCGGGCCCATGTTGAGGAGCAGCTCCTCGGTCCGGTAGGCCGCCGAGGTGCCGGCGTCGGCGAGGAACTTTTTCTTCTCCTCCTCCGGCAGGTCCGGGGCTGGGTCGCGGGCCGGCGGCTCGTCCAGCCTGGGGAGGAAGTCGAAGGTGCTGCGCCAGCCCCGGCCTTCTGCGGGAAAGTCCTTCCGGAGCGGGTACCCTTCGTCGTAGTGCTCCGGCATCAGGATCCGCCGCAGGTCCGGATGGCCCTTGAAGCGGATGCCCATGAGATCGTAGACCTCCCGCTCCATGAAGTTGGCGCCCTTCCAAATGTCCGTCACCGTGTCAATGACGGGGTCGTCCTCGGGGACCCGGGCCTTCAGGCGGATGCGGGTCCGGTGCGGCAGCGACAGCAAGTGGTAGATCACCTCGAATCGCTCGGGCGCGTCGGGATAATCAGCCGAGCACACGTCCGTGATGTGGTCGAAGGCCGCCGCCGGATCGTCGTGGAGAAACGCCGCGACGTCTCGGATGCGGTCGGCCTTCACCTGGGCCGACAGCTCTCCCCGCTGCTGGTCCTCGTGGACCGCTAGCACCGCGTCCGGGAAGCGGCTCTTCAACGTGTCAAGCAAGGGATGCATCATTCATGGGTCAGCGGCCAGTTCGTCATTGCTCACTTGCGGGAAAGAGGCGGATTGGTAGTCCGGCGGTCTCAGCTAGTGACCATTGACCAGCGACCGAGGACCGGTTCTACTTCACGAAGACCTTCTCCCGCTGGATCTTCTCCTGCAGCTTGAGCAGCCCGTCGAGGAGCGCTTCCGGCCGGGGCGGGCAGCCGGGGATGTACACGTCCACCGGCACGATCTGGTCCACGCCCTGGACCACGCTATAGCTATTGTAATGGTTCCCCGACGTGGCGCAGGAGCCCATCGAGATGACGTACCGTGGCTCCGGCATCTGGTCGTAGATCCGGCGGATGACCTCGGCCATCTTCCGGGTGACTGTGCCAGCGACGATCATCAGATCCGCCTGCCGGGGGGACGCGCGGAAGACGCCCGCCCCGAAGCGGTCAATATCGTACCGGGAGGACACCGCTGCGATCATCTCGATCGCGCAACAGGCCAGCCCGAACGTCATCGGCCAGAGGGCCGACTTCCGCGCCCACCCGACGAGGGCATCGAGATTGGTCGTGATGACGTTGGCCTCGAGCTGTCGGTCGAAGAGCCCCATAGCCCACCAATTGTTACGTTGGCATGGGCGCCAGCCTCAGTCCCACTCCAACGCGCCTTTCTTCCACGCGTACCAGAACCCGATGACCAGGATGCCGATGAACAGGGCCATTTCCACGAGGCCCACCAGGCCTAGCTTCCGGTACACCACCGCCCATGGGAAGAGAAACACGACCTCTATGTCAAAGATAACAAACAGCATCGCGATGATGTAGTAGCGCATCGGGAACTGGACCCGAGCGTCCATGAAGAGCGGGCTGCCGCTCTCGTAGGGCTTCAGCTTGGCCTTGTAGGGCCGGCTCGGCCGGACGATCCAGCCCGCCAGCAGCGAGACCACACCGAACGCGAGCGCGATCGCAATGAAGATCAGGATCGGAACGTAGTTTAACGGAACGACTTCGCTGCCCATCCTAGAACCGTGCTGCGTGCTGCGTGCCGCGTGCCGCGTTCAGAGGCTGCGCTTGGGCCTTCTCACCGGTCACGCGTCACCCGGCACGCGCCGGCCCGTGGGGCCGGCGCGAGCGCCGTGCCGAAGAAGGGCTTGAACCGCAGCCCGTCGAGGTCCGGACGCTCCAGGCCTTTGTGCTGGATGAGAATCTTGAACGTGCGCCCCATCCCTTCTGGGCGCAGCAGATGGATCGCCGCCCGGAACTCCGGTGACTCGGGGTCCAGCGCCTCCAGCATCTGCTCGACGCCCAACCCCGTCAGAAAGCTCATCTGGTTCGTAAAGCCGGTCACCTCCAGGCCCGCCTCCTCGCCCGCGGCCGCCAGGCTCGTGAAGTCCACGTGCGCGGTCATGTCCTGGAGCCCGACCCGGACATAGGGCTCCTCGTTGGCCGTCTGCGAATAGTAGCAGAGGAACGTGCCGCGGCGCCGCTCGGGGCCATAGAGGTCCTGGGCCGTGTGGCCGTAATCAATCGTGAGGGCAATCCCGCGACCGAGCACTCGGCCGACTTCTTTCATCCAGGCCAGCGCCGCCAGGTTGATTTCCGCCCGGGAGCCGTCCGGCAACGTGATCCCCAGATCGGCCAGTCGGCGGAGAAACTCCGCCAGGGCCGGCGTGGACAGCGGCGAAAGGCGCTCGCAGAAGCGTCCGCCCCGATAGTCCACGAAGATCTCCTTGGGCGTGCCCCCGGTCACCGCGATGCGATGGACCGGGAAGGCATCCACCAGCTCGTTCGACACCAGCGCCCCGGTCACGGCGCCGGAGGCAAACGCCTCCAGCCCTTCGACCCACGCGACGCGGCCGGGCTCGCTCAGCCACCGCTCGAGGTGGGCCTGCTGCTGGGCCCGCAGGGCTGGGCTGCGCTCGATCAGCACATAGCGGAGCCGCGCGAGGAACGACGGAGCTTCGGCTTCGCAATCGGCGAGAAAATCCCGCGCCAGCAGCCCCTTGCCTGGCCCCATCTCCACGACGGTCAAGGGATCGGGGCGGCCAAGGAGCTCGTCCACTTGCCGGACCTGGCGGGCGATGGCGCGGGCCAGGATGGGGTGGACGTCAAAGCTGGTGTAATAGTCGCCGGTCCATCCAATCCGCTCCGCGCCTGGGCCACCCTGCCCTGCGAGCGGCCGCATGTAATAGCCGAACTGCGGGTGGTAGAGCGCCAACTCCATGAAGCGTGCGAACGGAATCGGACCGGAGACCTGGATCTCATCGGCGATCGCGCTGACCAAGTCAGGATGACCGATTGTCACGGGGCACATGGCTGCCTCGGAAACTCACCGGGCAAACTTCACCCCCTCTCCGGAGATTGGACACAAAGAAGTGTTACATTAGCCTTGGCCTCGTAACCAAGTCAAGCCAAAAGACCTTGAAAGACCTATAGATCGGTAGGCTGGGCGGGCCCTGCTCTCAAGGGACGTTTCCCCCTTGACCGGCGGCGAGAAATGGGCCAGAGGTACAAGCGGGCAGGAGGCCAGGAGGCGCACCGTGGGGAGACTGACCTGGACCACAGACAAGCCGTTGAAAGCCGGGTGGTATTGGTATCGGGGAGAGGCACGGGAGGCCGACCCGCTCATTGTTCAGGTGGACGAGACCGGCCTATTCCAATGGCCGGATGGGACCTTTCAGGAAGTGAAGCTGACCAGGGGGGAGTGGGCCGGACCCATTGCGCCGCCTGAGGAGCCGTGAAGGGGGGTGAGACAGGACGTCATGACCCGGCGACCGAGCGCAGTCCTCTTCAGCCTCATGGCCCTGTGGATTCTCTGGGCCTACTCCTCTGACACCTCCGACGGCCGCCGGATGCCTGGGACCTGGACGAGGGTGCTGACCGCCGACTCCGAAGGGGCCTGCGAGCGGAACAAGCGCGACCAGGTCCTAGCCCTGCTCAATGCCCTAGCGCCCCTGGGGGCCAGCGTGGATCGGACGGGGGAGACGATCTTCTACACCGCGAAGGCGCCCGACGGCCGCCCGATCCTCAAAAGTACACGCTACTATTGCTTCCCAGACAATGTGGATCCCGGCGGGCGAGACCAATAGAAGCGACCCGGTCACCACCGTCCCTGGAGAAGGCCGTTGAGGGGCTGCGACCGATCCTGCAGCGCCCGCGCCTGCTCGGCCCCGACCGCCGGCAGGCTCACGGGGTCCAGCAAACCCACCTGCACCAGCAAGGACGCCTGGTCCCAGTAAATGTGCTCGTGGGCGATCTTGCCCCCCTCGAACTTCATGACGACCACGACCGGCAACTCGACCTGCTTCCCGCTCGGCGGCACCCCCGGCAGCATGAAGTCGAGCGGCGCGTCGTGCGTGAAGCGCATGACCAGTTCATCCACGACCTGATCCTGGCCGACCGTCCGGGAGACCCGCTCCACCTTCGTGTCGGCCGGCCACTTCCCGACGAACCAGCGTTCGTAAAACCGGCGGACCTCGTCCGCCCCGAGGCCACCGGTCAACGTCGGCACGTGGAGCAGGTAGGGTTGCGCCGTCATCGTGCGCATCGTGGCGTCCACGTCGTGATCCACAAATTCATGCTGCACGTGCGCATCGAAGACGGCCCCGAGGCCTTGCGTCGTCTCATTGCGGTCGATCATGGCGGTCCTCCCGGTGGCGGTAGGCGGTCGTTGGTTGACAGATTGTCATATTCGCAAAATCCCCTTCCATATGAAAACGACGCGGATTCGGTCATGGCCCGGCTCACGCCCTCGGCGGCGCGGCGAAGACGAACCATCGTTGTCGGTCCCTGCTGGAAGGATGGCGACGGCATCGGGCGGCGTGGTACCTGACCCGGGGGCTCTGTGAGTCTCGGGTCATCACCCATCCCGAGTCCTGCGGCGCCCTTGGAAGCCGTAACGGGGGTTCCCCGCCCGCGCCTTACGCCGCCCGATGGGCCGCGGCTTCGGCAGCGGTCGCCGGCTCCCGATACAGCCAGGCGCCGGCTTCGGTGGCGAGGAGGATTTCCACGAGCCCGCCCACGACCGCCAAGGCCATCAGATCGGCCGGGAACAGGCCCATTGGAATCCAGGTGAGGGTCGGCAGGCCATACCCCAGCAACCACACGGCGCCCCCCGCATAGAGCGCCGTTTTGGGCCCGGCCCCGTACCGCGGGCGGATCGAGGCATAGAGCAGGACCGCCAGGATCCCGTAGCCAAATCCCAGCAGCACGTAGAACAGCATCCGCCCCCCGCTCTCTTCGAGCGGTTTGCCGAGCGCCTGCATGACCTGGCGCCACTCCGGGCCCAGGACCACTCCGTGGAGCAGCCACTGCACCACGTCAATGATGAGGCCCGCGACGATCCCGCCAACGAGGACTCGAGTCCAGTTGATGGCTCTCATAGTGACCCTCCATCGTTAGGGCTGAGCCCGACGTCTCTCAGGGGTAGTCCCTTCTATGATCGTCCATGACGGACCGCCTGCGCAACCTCCCCCCGTACTCTCGCATTAATCGAATCTATCCACTCGCTCTCCGGGAACATCTTTTCACGAAAGGATCTGCCTGATTGAGCGGCCGGCTGATCCGCCTTAGGCTCGCTTCCATCTCCGACTGTCTTCG
>CAZTUO010000004.1:33135-37189 GCA_964616355.1 uncultured Nitrospira sp. | reverse complement strand
GGCTAAGGCGGGGCGTCGCACGCGGGAAGCGGGCCCGCGCACCAGTGTCGCGAGCGAAGCATGTCTCCGGTCTTCAAGAGCGGGGCCTTCGTCCAGCAGTGCTTTTCCGTACATCCCCGGTGCCTGGTGCTCAAGAAGCTCGCGCTGCCCGACCGGCTGATCCTCGCCTGCACCTCCTGTAACCTCCAGCACAGGTTGACACTGCGGGCTCTGGCGTCCCGCTCTCCGGCGGCCCACGTGCCGCACGAGGGGACACCCCTGGCCGCGGTCGAGCGGGCGGCGGAGGGCTGGATTACGCACTGTGCGACCGTACATCAGACCGCGCTGGGCGTCCGTGAGATGGATGTCCTCCGGGACTTTGTCGGATTGCGGTGCGCCGAGTGCCACCGGCTCTACGATCTGGACGTCGCGTTCTTTGAGACGCACCAACCGTGACCCCGCTCGGCCCCTTTACCTCAGACGAGCTGGCCCTGATCGCCAACGAGCAGTTCTTCCGGGCCAAGGCCCGGGTGATGGTCAAGGTCCGCGGGTTGCTGGAGGAGCTGCGCGGGGCCTTCCGGGCCGAGCTGGCCGGCGTCGAGCTGCTCACCCCGCCTGGTTTCGATCCCAATCGGTTCCAGCTCGTCAAAGGGGAGCACCTGGAGGATTGCCCGTACCAGTATCTCGACTTTCCCAAGCACTTCGTCGGGGACGACAAGTTCACGTTCCGCAGCCTGTTCTGGTGGGGGCACCACTTCGTGTTCGCGCTCATCCTGGAGGGCGCGGGGCTGCTCCGCTATAAGCAGAACCTGATCAACCGGTACTATGAAGTCGCTGGCCGCCAAGTCTGCCTGTCGCTGAGCCCTTCCCTGTGGGAATGGAAGCGGGGTGACGGGTACACGCTCCCGCTGACCCACGATCGCAAGTCGGAGGTGGCGGCGGTCCTCTCCGGCCGGCGGTTCTTTAAGCTGGCCCGGTTCGTGGCGCCCGACGATCCCGCCGTGCGCGAGGGGCGGCTGGTGGAACTGGGCCGGGAGACCCTACGCACCCTTCTTCCTGTGATCAAGCCCTGACCGGCCGCCCGAGTAGACGGGCTCCGCCGTGCTGCGCTACACTCCGGCCAGCGGCACGGGCACGAGCCCCGTTCCGCTCTCACCCTCTCGCGAACAGGAGGTCTCCGTGCCAGGTGTACTGGGATGGACGCGGTGGTTGGTGACTGCAGGTTGGGTGACGGCGCTGGTCGGGTGTGCCGGGACAGGGGAGGTGGTCCTCGTGGACCTGCACTCGGTTCCTGCGGGTGCGGGCGCGCCGATCCAGAACGAAGACGCGCTTCGGGTGACCATCGAAGAGTTCCAAGACGTGCGGCCGAACAAGGAGCGGCTGGGGGTCCGGACCCATCTGTGGGGGGGCGTCACGTACTTCGACGTGACGGACGGCAAAATCGGCACGGCCGTGACGCGGACGCTCGCGGAATTCCTGGCGCATAAGGGCTGGAAGGTCCGGTCCCCGGGCTCCGGGACCGGCGGAGCTGACGCGAGCCCGGATGTGACGCTCTCCGGCCAGATCCGCGAGTTCGCTGTCTCGGTGAAGAGCCGTGCGTTCTCGACCAAGCTCGCGGTCGCCCTGAACATGGAGATCCAAGGGATCAACGTCTCGGACAAGAGCCGCACCCGGGTGACGGTGGAGGGCAGCCGGACCGAGACGGTGTTTTGGTTCACGGAGGAGGACGTGCAACGCCTGGTCAGCGAGACGCTGCGGGAGAACCTGGAAAAGATGGCGGCGGACATGAGGGTCGAGAATCGGACCCTCCGGTTGAAGTGAACGGCGGTCGCGGCGCGCGGGCAGTCAATACGACGTAGAAAACGGAGGGGGCGGTGCGTGAGCGGCGGTGGGAGTCCCCGGCCAAGCTGGAGTTTGGCGCCGTGCTGGCGTTGGGACAACGACTGGCGGCTCAGGGGTTGGATCCCGCTGCGCCGACGAAGGATGTGATCTGCTACGTCGAGGAGTGGTCGGTCGCCGGCTTGAGGGACCTCGAGCGCCTCGATCCCTGGCCGACCGAAGACGTCACGCTCGTCCATCTCCGGGACGGCTGGCGGGGCGACTTCTTCCTGCTCGTCGGCGGTTACCACACGGTGTACCGGCGGTATCAGGGCGTGGGAACCTATTGCTCGGTTAGTCACCCCTGGCTGATTCCGGACCCGCTGCGGCTCCACTATCTGCGCGCCCAGTTCTGGGTGGGGTTCCGCCACGCCCACTCGTTCATCCGGGTCAGGCTGCATACCACGGAGGTGATCACGCCGGGGGAGACTCGCGGGGACGGCCAGCGGGCGGAGTGGCTCGCCGAACGCGGCGCGGCGTTCCGGGCCGCGATCGCCCTGCTGGAGCTGCCGATCGAGTCCCGGATCGAGAAGGGGAGCCTGACGCTGCGGGCCCTGGAGCCGGCGGCGCCGCTGTTCTGCTCCTGGCCCGACGCCTTCGGCCCCTGCCAGTTCGAGTACAACTCGTCCGACGCGTTCGAGTTCCTGGTACCGGCCAGTCGGCTGGCCGCCACGTGCGGCGGGGAGGCCGTCCCCGTGCGGGCCTACCTGACTGGCTTCCCCGAGACGGCGCTGGAAGACTTCCGAGCCGTCGTGCCCGATGCCCGCCTGGCCTGCCGCTGCTCCGCCCATTGCCGGTTGAGCGAGATCCCGGCCGTGCTGGAGGCGATCGCGCCGGACGGTCGAGTCTACGCCATGCTGTGCGAGTTCCAGACCCAGCGGGTGCTGCCGCTGCGGGAGGACACCTCCGCGATCGTCGGGATCGTCGGCAAAGAAGGAGGATTCCAGATCGAGGTCCGGCTCAACCGCGGGCCGCTGCCGGAAGACCGGATGGGGCCGTGGCTGGAGGCGCTGCTGGGCCTCCCGGTGAGCGAGGCGCCCCTTCCGCCGTTCCCATGAACCTGCCGGCCCGACTCCGCAGCGCCCTCGCCAAGCCCGTTCTGCCCGTCCTCTTTTTCTTCGCCGGCGTCACCTATGACAGTCTCACGCTGACCCGGATTGACCGGCTGCTGGATAACCTGATCCTGCTCCTGTACCTCAGCCTGCTCGGCCTGTTGATCATTCTGACCAGCCAGGCCGACCTCGCGCGCCGGGCCGACGGCGGCCCGGCGCGCGGGGTCGGCGCGTCCTATCTGGCCGCCCGCGTGCGCCCGTTCGCCCCCATGGCCATCCAGTTCCTCTTGGGCGGGCTGTTCAGCGCCTACGCGGTCTTCTACTCGCACAGCGCCTCGTGGAGCTCCACGGTCGTGTACTTCTTCGTCCTGGTCGGGCTGCTCGTCGGCAACGAGTTCCTCCACGACCGGCTGACGAACCTAAAGCTGCTGGTTGCCCTCTACGCCGTCGTCTGCCTGAGCTTCTTCACCTATTTCCTGCCGGTGCTGACCGGCCTCATGAACACGGGCGTCTTTCTGCTCGGGGCTCTGCTGAGCACGGGCGTGGCGCTGAAAGTCGTCGAGCTCGCCTACCGGCAGGCGCCCCACCGGCCGCGGCACGAGCGATGGCTGGCTGGTGCCCCCGCCGTCACGGTCGTCGTGGTGCTGGTGGGATTCTATTTTCTCAACTGGATTCCACCCGTGCCGCTCTCGTTGAAGTTCGGCGGTGCCTACCGCCAGGTGGCCAGGGCCGCCGATGGAACCTGGGAGCTCACCTTCGAGCAGGGGCCCTGGTATCGGTTCTGGAAGCGCTCGGACGACCGGTTACCAGCCGGCGCGCCGGTCTATTGCTTCACGGCCGTGTTCGCCCCCGTCGCCCTGCAGACGACGATCTACCACCACTGGCAGCACCGGCCGGCCGGGCGCGACGGACGGTTTGTGACGACGGACCGGATTGCGATCCCGATTTCGGGTGGCCGGGAGGGCGGCTATCGCGGCTTCTCGGTGAAGCAGCGGGCGATGCCGGGCGACTGGCGGGTGGACGTCGAAACGTCCGACGGGCGGCTGATCGGCCGCGTCGCCTTCGCGGTCGCCGACTCCCCGGACGGCGTCCCCGAGCTTGCGAGGATCAGTCGTTGACGGGAGGGTCGCGGAATGCCTTGACTT
>CAZTUO010000004.1:24672-33125 GCA_964616355.1 uncultured Nitrospira sp. | reverse complement strand
GGAAGGACCATAGGAGCCCGGCGGCAACGCCCCAGCACCGTGCCGGGGCACAAGCTCTGGCTCCAGCCGGGACGGTAACCAGCCGAGACCGTCCGAGGGGGGTGCGTGCGGGACAAACCGGAACAGGAGGTGACGAGCGCGACGAAGCGAGGGGGAACCAACTGACCGTGCCAATTGCTGAAGACCTTCCTGATCGGAACAGCGCTAGGTGGGGTGGTGGACGTGAGTCTGTTATCATCGCAGTCATACAGGTGGAAGCGATGCCAACTCATCGGCCTCTGTTACGACGAAGCGTGCTGGTTGCCTGCGGTTACGGGCTGCTGGGCTGGGCGCAGGCCACGACGGCCGCGAGCGCGGCGCCCTGGGTCGGTCCTGCGGGAATAGGAGCCTTCGCGCCCCGCGTGACGAGCGACCCGTTCGTGCATCGGACGGGCAATGCGCAGCCGGACAACGCCATCGCCCATTACAACAGAGGGGTGGCGCTCCAAACCAACGGTGACTACGACGGGGCGATCGCGGCGTATCGCCAGGCCATCCAGTTGCGGCCCGACATGGTCGCCCCCCACCACGGCCTGGGATTCGCTCTCCAGAGCAAGGGCGACCTGGACGGGGCGATCAGGGAATACCGCAAGGCGCTCCAACTCCAGCCCAATATCCCCGCCCTCCACCACAACCTGGGACTGGCCCTGCAAGCCAAGGGTGACCTGGAGGGGGCGATCGCCGCGTTCAGGACCGCGGCGCACCTCTATCCGGAGGATCCGGCGGCGCACGTCAGCCTCGGCAACGCCTTGCGTGCCAAGGGCGACCTCGCCGGCGCGCTCGTGGCGTACCAGGAGGCCGTCAAGCTAAAGCCCGACGACGCGGCCCACCACTATGACCTCGGGCTGGTGCTCCAAGCCAAAGGCGATCACGCCGGCGCGATCGCGGCACTCCAGCAGGCGGTCAAGCTCCAGCCGAACCTGGCGGAGGCCCACCACAGCCTCGGGCTGCTCCTGCAGGAACAGGGGGATTTGGACGGCGCGCTGGCGGAATACCGCGCTGCGGTGCGGCTCGAGCCGAAGGACGCGGTCGCTCGGTACAACCTCGCCACGCTCCTGGTGAAGCGCGGCGACCTCGCTGGGGCGATCGAGGAGCTCCGGGCGGCCCTGCACCTTCGCCCGAACATGGCGACCGCCCGCCTGCAGCTTGCCCACGCGCTGGAGGCAAAGCATGAGCTGGACCAGGCGATTGTGGAATATCGGCTGCTCCTGCACCAGGAGCCGGCGGCGGCCTCCATCCACCACAGCCTCGGACGGGTGCTGCAGGCCAAGGGCGACTTGGTCGGGGCGATCGGCGAGTACCAGGCGGCGCTTCGTCTCACGCCCGACGACGCGCAGGTCCATGAGCACCTGGGGCTGGCGTTCCAGGAGAAGCACGACGTGGACGGGGCGATCGGCGAATATCGCGCCGCGCTCCGGCTGCGGCCCAACCACGCCGTGATTCACTACAACCTCGGGGTCGCGCTCATGGCCAGGAACCGGCCGGCCGAAGCGGCCCGGGCCTTCCGCAACTACCTCAAGCTAATCCCCGACACCCCGGCGAATCACCATTGGGTCGAGCGCGCCAAGGCCATCCTCCAGGTTCTCGGCCAGTTCGAGGAGAAGAACGGCAAGAACGGCGCGCACTGAAGGCAAGGGCTCATTCAGCCCGCACCTACAGCACCTCGCCCCGCACCAGGCATTCGATTTCCTGCACCTTCTTCACCCCCCTGTCGTTGCCGATGAACCCGGTGGCTCCAGGTCGGAGCGCCGTTGCGACGTGGATGGCATCTGGAGGGTCGAGGCGTACCGGGCGCGGAATTCAGCGGCGCGGTCGGGAAGCGCGAGGCAGCGGCCTCTTCTACCAAGAGGCCCGCTCTCGTTTCAGATGATCGGACGGATAGAGACCCTTCTCTGAACGCCCATCTCATGCCTCAGGTTGGGTGCGTGACGCTCGCACGGCAGGGCAGGCTCTGGCTGGCCTACTCTTTCTTCTCCCGCTTCTTCGTGTGCTGGAAGATGCATTTCGGGCAGGTGTAGTGGATGTAGGCGCCGGCGCCGACGAGCCGCTTCAGCATCGGCACCTTGCACCAGGTGCAGAGGCGGTCGGGGATGGCCTCGGGCGCGACGCCGGCCGGCTCGGACTTGGGCTGCGACTGCTCGCTCATGGAGGCATTGTCCCCGAGCGTTCCTTGGATTGTCAATGAAACGGGCGACGGCTGGTGTCTGGCCTGAATTGCGCGTACAATCCCGTGCATGGCCGGTCTCCAGCGTGGGCGTGGCGACTCATTCTCCACGGAGCCAGGAGTGCGGGTGAAGGGACCAGTCTTCACCGGCGCCGCCGTGGTGGCTTGCGGCCTGGCGTCCTGCGCGCCGGCTCCCCTCTTTCCGCCCGAGGCTTTGGAGGGCTTTGACCCGCAGGCGCAATTCGGCATCTTCAATCCAGAAGCCGACACGTATCTCACCGGCAAGGTCGTCCAACTCGGCGGCCGGATGCTCCGGATCACCAAGACAGACGAAGGGCTTCTGATTGTGGCCCAGGAACTTCCGCTCGCCCATGGCGCCGTTCCACGGCCGGCCGAGGAGGCCAAGTCCACCGGGTCGTTCGTCATCCTGTATCAGGGACCGGTTGACGCGGCTGGCTTGCAGCGGGGGAACAAGTTCACGCTGGTTGG
Organism: uncultured Nitrospira sp.; assembly: GCA_964616355.1. Lineage (GTDB taxonomy): Bacteria > Nitrospirota > Nitrospiria > Nitrospirales > Nitrospiraceae > CAZTUO01. The sequence goes on along the minus strand of CAZTUO010000004.1, from coordinate 30,433 downwards.
CGAGATGAAAGGGACGCAGACGATTGAGCTCGGCGACATCCGGAAGGCCGTGCCGTATCTCCGCGCGCGTTGCCTGCACGTCTGGAAGACGGGGACCTACGCGATTGCGGACTTCCCCAACGTCGCCGACGGCTACTATCCGCTCCAGGAAGAGACCTATTGCGTCCCTCGGGCGCCGTGACGCGCACGCTTCCCGTCTCAGGGAATGCGCTCCACCGTCACGTTCCGCTTGCTTCCGGTAGAGCCGGTTCGCTAGACTGCTGCCTCATGAGCACGAGCCCTGTCCACGAATTCTTCCGCGGTCTGCCGAGCAAGCTCGATCCGGAGGCCGCTGCGGGGCTGGATGCGGTCTTCCAGTTCGACCTGACCGGCCCGCAGGGCGGCCAGTATCACGTCATCGTCCAGGACGGCGCGTGCCTGGTGCGGGAGGGGACCCATCCCGAGCCGCACGTCGTGTTCTCAATGACGGACGAGGATTGCCTGGGGGTGCTCAGCGGCCGGCTGGACGGGCCGTCGGTCTTCCTAGCCGGCCGGCTGCGGGTCGAAGGCGACCTCGGGCTGGCTCTCCAGTTGAAAGCGTTGTTTCCCTCGGTGGGGTAGTCTCCCCCGGTTACGCAGAGGCCGGACTCGCCGCCGGCCGCGTCTCTTCGCTCCAACCCTGCTCCCGGACTCCGCTCATCTCCGGATCAGACCGCCGCGGGAATCGTTCCTCCAGGACCAGATAGAGCGTGGGGATCAGGAAGAGCGTCAGCGCGGTCGAGACGCTCAGCCCGCCGATGACGGCGCGCGCCAACGGCGCGTTCGTCTCGCCGCCGACCCCCCAGCCCAACGCCATCGGGGCCAGCCCGAAGATCGTCGCAAGCGAGGTCATGAGGATCGGCCGGAGCCGCGTCCGCGTGGCGAGCACCACGGCCTCGCGCAGTGGTTTCCCCCGCCGCCGGAGCACGTTCGTGTAATCCACGAGCAGCACGCCGTTCGAGACCACGATGCCGAGCATCATGATCACGCCCATGAACGAGGTGGTGGACAGCGTGGTCTTGGTCAGGAACAGCATCAGGATCACCCCCGGCAGCCCCATCGGCACCGAGAACATGATGATGAAGGGGTCCACGAGTGACTTGAACTGCGCCGCCATGACCATGTAGACGAGCAAGAGCGCCAGGATGCTGGCGAAGATCAGCCCCTCGAACGTCTCCCGCTGCTGCTGGATCTGCCCCGCCAGCCGGATGCTGAACCCGGCCGGGAGGTGGACCTCCTTGAACCGCGCCTCCAGCTCTTCGGCGATCGAGCCCAAGTCCCGGTTCACGGGGTTGGCGGTGATGTGGACGACCCGCTGGAAGTACTTGCGGTCGATCTTGACGGGGCCGGCGTTGAACGAGATCGTTGCCAGGTTCTTGAGCAGCACGGGTTCGCTCGTCCGGCTCGTGAGGATGATCTGCTCGAGGGCCGAGAGGTCCTTCCGGTAGGGCTCGGCGAGCCAGGCGCTGATGTAGTACTCGTTGCCCGTCTCCGGGTCTGTGTAGATGATGGGGTCGGTCTGCCCGTTCCCGTTCAGCGAGTAGAGGACCGCGCTCGCCACGTCCTGCTCGCTGATCCCGAGCAGCGCGGCCTTTTCCCGATCCACTGTGATGTCCAGCTCCGGGTAGTTTTCCTCGCGGCTCACCTCGATATCCGCGAGCCCCTCGACCTGGTGCATGGCGGCCTCCACCTGCCGGATGACCGTCCGTGCTTTCTCCATCTCATAGCCGTAGATCTCGACGTCCACGGCCTTCTGGGAACCGAAGCTCGTCACCCGCTTCACGATCCCTCCTGGATCGAAGTACATCGCGACGCCGGGGAAGAGCTTGAGCACCTTGGGGCGCACCTCGTTCATGATCTCGATCTGGCTGCGCCGGCGCTGGTCCGGCGGGATCAGGTAGACCTGCACGAGCGAGGTGTGCGGCCCTGTGTTCGGATTGAACAGCGAGGAGCGCCCCTGGGCGAGCACGCCCGTGCTGGAGACGATCGTGTCCAGCTCCTCGGGGCGGATCGTCTCCCGGAGCACCCGCTCGATCTCGGCGACCTGCTGCTCGGTCTTTTCCACCCGCTGCCCGACCGGGGCGCGCACGATGATCCGGAACTGGCTCTCGTCGGTCACCGGGATGAACTCCGTGCCGATGAAGGGAATCAGCGCGAGCGAAGCGACGAAGAGGCCGACGATCGAGCTGATCAGGAGGCGCTTGTGGGAGAGCGTCCAGACCAGCGCCTGCTGGTAGCGGTCGTCCAGGCGCTCGTACAGGCCGCGGCTCCAGTCCATGAAGCGTAGCCACCAGGCCGGGAGCGTGCGCCGGGCCTCCTGCTCGGGTTTCAGGAACTTAAAGCAGAGGGCCGGGGTGACGGTGCGGGAGACGAAGAACGAGGTGAACAGCGCGATCGCGATCGTGTAGGCCAGCGGGATCAGGAGCAGCTTCGCGATCCCCACCACGAAGAAGATCGGGAGGAACACGACCACGGTGGTCACCGTGGAGGCGAAGATCGGCATGGCGACCTCGCGCGCCGCTTCGAGCAGGGCCTCCCATTTGGTCGGCACCGCGAGCGGCAGGGCGGCGCCCGGGGCCAGCGCGCGGGCCTCCTCCCGCACCTCCTCCCAGCGGCGGTGGCTCTCGTTCAGGTGCCGCTGGATGTTCTCCAACTCGACGATGGAGTCGTCCACGAGCCTGCCGACGCCGAGCGCCAGGCCACCCAGGGTGAAGATGTTGAGCGTCTGGCCGGTGAAATAGAGCACGATGAACGTCACCAGGATCGAGAGCGGGATCGCGACCGAGATGATCAGCGTGCTGGTGAGGTTGCGGAGGAAAACCAGGATGACCGCGGCAGCCAGCAGGGAGCCGTGGAGCGCCTGCTCCATCAGGTTCTGGATCGCCATCCGGATGTAGAGGGACTGGTCGAAGGAGATCCCGAGCTTCACGCCGGGCGGGACACCGATCATGTTCGGGAGCGCCCGGCGAAGGGCGTCCACCACCTCGACGGTGTTCGCGGTCGGCTGCTTGTTGACCCGCAGGTACACCGACCGGTGCCCGTCGGTGCGGACGATGTTCGTCTGGATGTCCGAGGAGTCCGTCACCGTGCCGAGGTCGCGCACCCGGACGGGAATCCCCTGCGCGTCCACCTTGACGATCACGTCGTTGATCGGCTCGACGGCCTTGAACTGGTTGTTCGTGAAGACGTTGTAGTCCAGGTTGCCGGCCTTGAGGTCGCCGGAGGGGAGGATCAGGTTGGCCGCCTTCACTGCCTTCACCACGTCCAGGATCGAGAGGCCGCGGGCGTGGAGCAGCGCCGGGTCCAGGTTGATGTTGATCTGGCGCACCTTCCCACCCTCGACGGTGGCCGCCGCTACGTTGGGGAGCTGCTCGATCTGGGGCGCGATCGTGTTGAAGGCCAGGTCGTAGAGCGCTCGCTCGTCGAGGTCTCCCCCCGATACCGTCACGAACGCGACCGGGATGTTCGACACGTCGAACTTGACGACGAAGGGCTGCAGGACGCCGGGTGGCAACTGGTTCAGGATCTGGGTGATGCGCTGCATCACCTCCATCTGGCCGACGTTGATGTCCGCGCCCCAGTTGAACCAGACTTGGACGGCGCCGATCCCGTGCTTGGAGAAGGACTCGACGTGCTCGACGTTCGAGGCGGAACTGACCGCCTTCTCGATCGGGTAGACGACGCTCTTTTCGATGTCCTCGGGCGGCGCGCCCTTGTAGATCACCCCGACGAAGACGACCGGCACCTGGATGTTCGGAAACAGGTCCACCGGCAGCCGGTCCAGCGAGGTGGCGCCGAGCACCACCATCGCGAGCGACAGCATCAGGATGCCGATCCGGTTTCTGAGCGCGAGGGACGTCAGCCACATAAGAACGTGACGCGTGACGCGTGACAGGTGATGCACGACGGGTGACGGGTGCCGAAGGAAGGATGTTCAGGGCTGGTTCGCCACATCGCTCATCACCCTGCACTTTTCACCGGTTTCATGGGATAGGCCTGCACTGGCACGCCGTGGCTCACCAAATCCTTGCCGGCCACGATGACCTGCTCGGTGCCGTCGAGGCCCTTGGTGATCTCGATGCGGTTGCCCACCCGGACCCCCGTCTCGACGTCCACCTGCAGGGCCTTTCCGTCCCGGACGATGTACACGTACTGGCGCTCTTCCAGGCGGGTCAGCGCGTCAATCGGAATCTGGATCGCGTTCGGGTGGACCCCCACGAGCACCTCGACGCGGGCGAACATCCCGCCCTTGAGCAGGTGGTCCGGGTTAGGCAAGTCCACCTCGATCGTCATGCTCCGGGTGGACTTGCTTAGTGCGTGCAGGATCCTCGTGACTTCCCCGATGAACACGCGGTCCGGATAGGCCTCGGCTCGGACCTCAGCGCGCTGCCCGATCTTGACGAGCGGTACGTCCTTCTCGACCACGTCCAGCATCGTCCGCACCGTATCAATCTCGTGGAGCGTCAGGATGCCGCGGGACATCGTGGACGTGCTGGGGGTCGAGCCGGTCACGTAGGCGCCCGGGTCAAGATTCCGCTCCGCGATGTACCCGGCGAAGGGTGCTCGGATGTAGGAGTACGCCAGGTTCGTCTCGGTCTGCTGGAGGGCCACTTCCATCTGCTTGACCTGGGCCCTCAGCGATTCCATCTGCGCCACCGCCATGTCGAAATTGACCTGCGCGGTGTCCAGGTCCTGCTGGGAGACGAATTGATCCTTGATCAAGGCCTTCATGCGGTCCAGCGTCAGCTTCGCGTTCCGGATGGTGGCCTCTTGGCGGAGCACGTCGGCCCGCGCAGCAGCCAGGTTAGCTTTCGCCCGGTTGACCGCATGCTGGTACTCCGTGTGGTCAATCTCGACCAAGAGTTGGTTGGCCTTCACGAAGTCGCCCCGGTCCACGTGAATCCTGGCGATGTACCCGTCCACACGGGAGAAGACGTTGACCTGCCGATAGGGCAGGATGTCGGCGGTGAACGGCAGCCGGATGTCCACGTCGTGCCGGACGGGTGTGGCGACACCGACCGAGATGATCCGCCCCTTGCGCGGGTCGCTCTTGGCTCCGCTGCTGGTGAGCCGGAAGGTCACGAGGCCGGCCAACACCAGCGCGAGGGCCGCCAGCACGGTCAGGCTCGGATGTTGTCGCAGCCGGTTCATAGCGCGGTGGCCCTCCGCCTGCCCCCGCGCTGCGGTTCGGCCCGCAGCCCCTCCAGGAACAGCGACACGTAGGCGCCGATGCTGTCCTCAGGCGGCCGGTGGGCAGGCACACGGAAGATCTCGTGCAGCAGCCGGTGGTGCGCCAGCATGCCGATGAAGGCCCGGGCCGCGAGCAACGGGTCCACGCGCCGGAAGGCCCCCTCGCGCGTGCGCCGCGCGATATAGCCCGCCAGGTAGTCGTAGAAGACGCGGTGCTGGTTCTGGAAGAACATGTCCGACAGCTCGTGGCCCTCCAGGGCGCTGAACAGGAGCAGGCGGAGGAGGGTCGGGTCCGCGTCGCGCCGGATGCGGGAGGCGGCGATGAGCCGGAACACCCGCTCGTCGTCCCGCTTCCGCCCGGCCTCATCCACGAGGGCGATGAGCTGGGACATCGGCGCCTTCTCCGCCAGGATCGCGGCGTAGAGCGCGCGTTTCGTGGGGAAATACTTAAAGAGCAGGGCCTCGCTGATGCCGGCCGTGCGGGCGATCTCCCTCGTCGTCGTCCCGCTGAAGCCCTTGTGGGCGAAGAGCGTCGCGGCGGCCTCGATGATGC